>JAGHRU010000126.1 GCA_018066225.1 Candidatus Equimonas enterica | reverse complement strand
CCTTCTCTATGTCTTTCACGGTAGCGGCCTCGGCGGCGTGTGCCGATTCTTGGTGGGGCAATGCTTCGCTGCTTCGGGGCTTTCGACTGCGCGTTTCCCGTGGCCGACATTCTCTGTCAATGTGGTGGGGAGTTTTCTTATTGGGGTGTTCTGTGCTTTGGCCGCACGGCGGCTTATTAGCGGTGATTTCAGTCTGCTGCTCGTCGTGGGCGTATGCGGTGGCTTTACGACCTTTTCCACTTTCTCCCACGCCACATTTTCGCTCCTTCGCACGGGCCATCAAGTTTCGGCACTCTGCTATGTGGTCCTTTCGGTAGTGCTGGGCATCGTGGCCGCCTATGCTGGGTGGCGCATCGCAAGATAGGCCGCAGCGTGACGCAAAAAGCCGTGACAGACTCATCTGTCACGGCTTTTTGTGTTGTCTTATGTGGTGCACCGAGGCTTACTGCTTGATGCTTGCTTCCAGCGTCTCTACGCTCTTGCGAAACGCCTTGTCGGCAGCGAGATGGGCCTCCACTTGGTTGCAGGCGTGCATGACGGTGCTGTGGTCGCGGCCACCCATAGCGCGCCCGAGCTGGCTGAAACTCATAGCGGTGTATTTGTGGGCGATGTGGAGCGCGAGCTGGCGGGCTGCCACGATTTCCTTCTTGCGGCTTTTGCCTGTGATGTCGCTCTTGCGGATGCCGCTATACTTGCAGACAGCAGCGACGATGTTGTCATAACTCAGTTCCTTCTTGGTGATATTGACGATGCGCGCCACGCAGCGGCGTGCCAGATCGACGGTGATGTCGCCACTCTCGTCGAAGGAATAGGCGAGGATGGAGTTGATGGAGCCTTGCAGGTCACGCACGTTGTCGCTGACGTTTTCGGCAATAAAATTGATGACATCGCGCGGAAAGGAGAGACCGGCACGTCTTATCTTGCTCTGTAAGATGGCTTTGCGCAAGGCGATGTCGGGACGCTCTATCTCTGTCGTGGTGCCCCACTTCAAGCGCGAGAGCATACGCTCCTCGATGCCCTCGAAGTCGGCAGGCGCACGGTCGGAAGTGATGACTATCTTGCGGCGGTTTTGCTGCAAGTGGTTGAAGATGTGGAAGAAAGCCTGCTGCGTCTTGGCCGTGGTAATCTCCTGAAAGTCGTCGATGATGAGCAGGTCTATCTTCTGGTAGAAGTGGATGAAGTCGTTTTGCTTGCCCTGCTTCGCTGCGTCGGTATATTGCAGCAGAAAGATGTTGGCAGGGACATAGAGCGTGCGCTTGTGGGGGAAAAGCTCGTGGTAGCGGTTGCCAAGCGCAGAGACCAGATGCGTCTTGCCTACGCCCGATGCACCGTAGAGAAACCACGGGTTGAAGGTATATTGATCAGGCCTTTCGGCAATGGAGAGCGCGATGGCATGGGCTATCTTGTTGGCCGCGCCGCGCACGAAGTTGTCAAACGTGAAGTCGGCGTTGAGACAAGGGTCAATGGCGGGCAGACTGATGTTGCTCTCGCTCTCCGCGCTGTCGGTAGGGGTGTCCTGCTGCTTGCGAGGTACGGAATAAAGGATGCGCACCTGCCCACCAAAAGCACTCTGAAGTAGGGGATACAACTGCGCCAAGTAGAGGTCGTCAAACTGCTTGGCGAAGAAACTGCTTGGCACCCCTATCATCAGGCTCTTGCCGTCGAAGCGGAGGAGCGAGAGCGGCTGAAACCACGTCTCCCACGTCTGGCTGCTCTGCGTAGGCCGCAATTCAGCCAGCGCGTCTTGCCAACGGCGCAATATGTCTTGGTCGGGGGTGCTCATGCAAAAGGTGAAAAATATATGCTTTTAGAGGGAAACGGGCTGCAAAGTTACGCATATATTTTCAAAGTGCCAAGCCAAATGTTAATAATTGTACGCACCATCGGCGTGGCGCTACTCGCCTCTCGCGTGTATATTATATAGGAAAAACGAAAAAGCCTGCCGCAAAATGAAAATAATGGAACGAAAACTTGGCTGTTCGGAAAATTAGTCGTAATTTTGCCGCGATTTTGACTCCGAAGGGGCCGAATAAGCAGATGGGACACCCTCGTGTCGCCCTCTCGCCTCCCGGAAAAACCCGTTATAAACCATTAAAATGTACGCAATCGTAGAAATTAACGGTCAGCAGTTTAAGGTGGAGCAGGGACAGAAGCTCTTTGTCAACCACTTGCAGGACGCAGAAAGCGGACAGACTGTTGAGTTTGAGAACGTGTTGTTGCTCGACAACAACGGAGCAATCACCGTTGGCACGCCTCGCGTAGAAGGTGCCAAGGTAGTGTGTGAAATCGGCAGCCCCCTTGTCAAAGGTAAGAAAGTCCTTGTCTTCCACAAGAAGCGTCGTAAGGGCTATCGCAAGCTCAACGGTTTCCGTCACCAGTACTCCGAAGTGATTGTAAAAGAAATTATTGCTTAACCCCTAAAAAAACGTAAGAAACCATGGCACATAAGAAAGGTGTAGGTAGTTCGAAGAACGGACGTGAATCACACGCTCAGCGATTAGGCGTTAAGATTTGGGGTGGTCAGACCTGCGTTGCAGGCAACATCATTGTGCGTCAGCGCGGTACGCAGCACCATCCTGGCAAGAACGTGGCTATCGGTAAGGACGACACCCTCTACGCTCTCGTAGATGGCGTGGTAAACTTCAAGCGTGGCAACCGCAACCGCAGCGTTGTCAGCGTCCTCCCCGCAGAAGCATAAGCGTTTCCCCACTTTACGCATTCTCAAGCGAAGAACGGTTAGGAGTCTTTTGCAGGACGCAAAGGACTCCTAATTCTTTTTTGCCTTTATCATAAGTCATATCTCATGGATCAATATCCCCGCTGGCTCCTTGCCCTCGCCGCGCTCACCGTCATACCCGCCGTGCTTATGAGCGTGTTCTTCATCTTTGGCCACGTCAGCCCCTTCGGCCACGCAGAATGGGTAGGCGCAGACTTCGCTATCTATCTGCTCTCCCAGTTGCTATGGCTTGCTCCCGTGGGGCTCACCTTTGGGGCTATATGGCTGTGGGGGAAGTGTCAGGAGCGCTGGGCGACGGCAGTGCTCGTGCTCGGACTTATGCTCACAGCCACCGATGTGTGGCTGTTGCTGGCGCACTAAAAGTTTCGTTCAGCCCAACGTAGGACGCGCCGACAAGCAGTCATCACTGCCTGTCGGCGCGTTTGGCGTTGTGTGTCGCAGGATTAGTAGTTGGTGGCGCGGAGCTGGAAGTAACTCTGGGGATGGGCGCAAACGGGACAAATCTCGGGTGCGTTTTTACCAATCACGATATGGCCGCAGTTGAGGCACTGCCAGATGGCATCGCCGTCGCGGGTGAAGACGAGTTTGCCTTCGATGTTGGCCAGGAGTTTGCGATAGCGCTCCTCGTGTTCTTTCTCGATGGCGGCTACCATCTCAAATTTGTCTGCAATCTCGTCGAAGCCCTCTTCGCGTGCCTCCTTGGCAAAGGTGGCGTACATGTCCGTCCACTCGTAGTTTTCACCCTCAGCGGCATCTTTCAAATTCTCTTCGGTGCTGCGGATAGCGCCGCCTTGGAGATATTTGAACCACATCTTGGCGTGCTCTTTCTCGTTGCCAGCCGTCTCTTCAAAGATGTTGGCAATTTGTACATAGCCGTCCTTCTTGGCCTTGGATGCATAATAGGAATACTTGTTGCGTGCTTGGCTCTCGCCGGCAAATGCGGCTTGGAGGTTAGCCCAAGTCTTTGTGCCTTTCAATTCTTTCATTGTTGTAAGAAGTTTTTATAGGTTTGATAGTTTTGTTATTGCTGTAATACGAGGCAAAATTACGCATTTTTTGTGAGATGAGGCCAAAAAGGGGCAATATATTTCGCTACTCCGCAAGGTTTTTGTAACTTTGCGTGCAAAACCAATCAACCTACATTACTTCCTAATATGGCGCTTTACCAAGAACTCTCACCACGCCGCGGGCGCATAGAAGTCATCTGTGGCTCTATGTTCTCGGGCAAGACGGAGGAACTCATCCGCCGCTTGAAGCGAGCCAAGATAGCCAAACAGAAGGTGGAAATATACAAGCCGATGATAGACACGCGCTACTCCGAGGAGGATGTCGTGACGCACGACGGCGGTAGCATCGCTTCCACCCCTATCGACACTTCCGGCAGTCTGCTGCTGATGGCCGGTGAGGCCGATGTGGTGGGCATCGATGAGGCGCAGTTCTTCGACGAAGGCTTGGTGGAGGTCTGCACGCAGTTGGCACGCGAGGGTAAGCGTGTCATCGTGGCGGGGCTCGACATGGACTTTCGCGGTGTGCCTTTTGGCCCGATGCCCGGCCTCTGTGCCGTGGCCGAAGATGTGCAGAAGGTGCACGCCGTCTGTGTGCGTTGCGGTGAACTGGCCTATGTGTCGCACCGCATCGTCGAGGGCGACAAGCGCGTGATGCTCGGCGAGTTGCAGGAGTATGAGCCCCTGTGCCGCAAGTGCTACGAGGAAGTGCTGCAAGACAAAAATACCAATCCTTAATCTATCGCTTATATGAAGACCTATCTCGTCACTGGTGCCGCTGGATTTATCGGTGCTAACTACGTGAAATATATGCTCGCCAAGTATGACGATGTGCGCATCGTGGTGCTCGACGCGCTCACCTATGCGGGCTATCTCGGCACTATTGCTGAGGACATCGACGACAACCGCTGCTATTTCGTCAAAGGCAACATCTGCGACCAGAGGCTCGTGGCAGGGCTCTTTGAGCAATACGACTTTGATGTCGTGGTCAATTTCGCCGCGGAGAGCCATGTCGATCGCTCCATAGAAAATCCACAACTCTTCCTTGAAACCAACATCCTCGGCACGCAAAATCTCCTCGACTGCGCACGCCGTGTGTGGGTGACGGGCAAGGATGCGCAGGGCTATCCTACGTGGCGTGAAGGCGTGCGCTACCATCAGGTTTCCACCGACGAGGTGTATGGCTCGCTCGGCTTGGAAGGCTATTTCACGGAACAGACGCCGCTCGATCCGCACTCGCCGTACAGCGCATCGAAGACCTCGGCAGACCACATCGTTTGCGCCTACCGCGACACGTTTCACATGCCCGTGAGCATCACGCGTTGCAGCAACAACTATGGCCCCTATCAGTTCCCGGAGAAACTCATTCCGCTCATCATCAACAACATCCTCTCGGGTAAGTCGCTCCCTGTCTATGGCAAGGGCGAGAACATCCGCGACTGGCTCTATGTGGAAGACCACTGTAAGGCTATCGACATGGTGGTGCGACAGGCCAAAGATGGCAGCATCTACAATGTCGGCGGACACAATGAGCGCAAGAACATCGACATCGTGCGCCTCATCATCCGCACCATCCACGACATTATGGCCGAGCAACCCGAGATGCGCCGTCTGCTCAAGAAGCAGGAGCGCGATGGCGACGGCAATATCCGCTTCGACTGGATCTCGGACGACCTCATCACATACGTCAAGGACCGCCTCGGCCACGACCAGCGTTATGGCATAGACCCCAGCAAGATCAAGGCCGACCTCGGCTGGTATCCCGAGACGACCTTCGAGGTGGGTATCGTCAAGACCATACGCTGGAACTTGGAACATCGCGCGTGGATAGAAGCCGTCAGTGGCGACGACTATCAGCAGTACTATGAGCAGATGTACGGCAAGAAGTGACAGAACAACCCCTTTTCTTTACTACTAACCAATAATAAACTATCAACCAAAATGAAAAAGTATTTTTCTTTGCTCCTGGCGATGCTCTTGGGCAGCATGGCTACGGCTGTGGCGCAGTCCACGATGTGTGTCAACAAGACCGATGGGACGAAAGTCATCATCAGCGTTGCCGAGATTGAGGACATTGTCTTCCCCGACGACAACGCCTTGCAGGTGGAGATGCCCTATCAGCGGTATTGCCTCTACCTCGACCAGTGGGTGCAACTCGCTGCCACCTGTAGCCGTGACGGCGAAGAGGTGCTGGCCACTCCTGCATGGGAGAGCAACGACCCCGCTGTGGCTACCGTCGATGGTGACGGCAAGGTCACCGCAGTAGGACCCGGCGAGTGCGACATCATCTGCCGCTGCGAAGGTGGCGAAGCACGCCTCACGCTGACGGTCTTTGAGGACAAGCAGTTTGACATGGAGATCTACAACCTCAAAAACCGCTCGTGCAGTTATCGCATCACGCCCCTCGACCCCAGTGTCCGCTACTACTACAATCTCCGTGTGCAGAGCGGCGAGTACAGCGTGGAGTCTATGGACCAACACGGCAGCGAGGAGCAGAATATCTACCACTTCGCCATGGACTGGTGGGACTTCGTGGCCAGCCAATATGGTGGCATGACATGGCAGGACTACATGAATGACTACGAGACCGTCGTAGGCAATGTAGATGAAACCAGCGCGGAGGCTTACAGCGGTGGCCTCAACGCTGGTACGGCGTACAACCTCTACGCCTTTGGTCTCAACACCGACGGCTCACTCGCTACGCCCGTGCAGACCTTGAAGTTCACCACCACGACGCCGCAGCCCGTGGATATGACCTCCGCGTGCAACCTCGACAAGGTGACGAGCAGCGATGTGAAGTTCACCATCACGCCTTCCAACCTCGATGCACCCTATTTCGTCAATGTGCAGAAGGCCGGATCCTATGTCGATTGGTATATCGAAAACGACAAGGTGGACGATATGATCAGTCAGCTCGTGAGCAGTTTCTCGCCTGAGATGTATCCCGACTGCTACAACACTGGTGTGGCTACGCACATGGGCACGGACTATCTCGCTTCGCTCAAATCTGGCACCGAATACTGCGTCATCGTCTTCGGTTGGGACGACGGTCAGACCACGCCCGTTGCCTTCTTCCGTTTCACGACGAGCCGTTAATCTATAAAGCGGGTGTCATGGGTCTGAAATGTGACTTCTGACACCCCTTTTCTTATCTGCCCAAGCCGTTTGCACGGTCTGGGCAGATTGTTTTTCCGCTCTGCCCAGACAGTTTTCACGCTCTGCCCTTGTCGCTAAAACCGCAGGTGCGCCGAAGTATTAAACTTCAGCGCACCTGCGGTTTTGTATGATAGGAGAGGGGTTAGAGTTTCTGCTTTACTTCCACTTCCTGATAGGTCTCGATGAGGTCGCCCTCCTTGATGTCGTTGCAGCCTTGGAGCGAGATGCCGCACTCGAAGTTGGTATTGACCTCCTTGACATCGTCCTTGAAACGCTTGAGGGCAGCAATGTCGCCCGTGAAGATGACGATGCCGTCGCGGATGAGGCGTGCCTTGTTGGTGCGCGCCACCTTGCCGTCCATGACATAGGCACCAGCGACGAAGCCGACCTTGGAGATGTGATAGACCTGACGCACCTCAACGGTGGCCGTGACTTCCTCCTTGATGACGGGCTTGAGCATACCTTCCATCGTGCCCTTGATTTCCTCAATGGCATCGTAGATGATGGAGTACTGACGAATCTCGACGCCTTCGTGGTCGGCGAGTCTGCGCGCACCCACCGACGGACGAACCTGGAAGCCGATGATGACGGCCTTGGAGGCTGCGGCCAGCGTGACGTCGTTCTCCGAAATCTGGCCGACACCCTTGTGGATGACATTGACCACGATGTTCTCGGTAGAGAGTTTGATGAAGGAGTCGGCGAGGGCTTCCACGGAGCCGTCCACGTCGCCCTTGACGAGCAGATTGAGCTCTTGCACACCGCCGATAGCGATTTCGTGTGCGATGTCGCCGAGGCCGCGACGCTTGGTGGTGCGGAGCGACTGTTCGCGTGCCAACTGCTCGCGGCGGCTGGCTATCTCACGGGCTTCCTGCTCCGTCTCCATGGAGTGGAGCTGGTCGCCGGCCTGCGGTGCACCGTTGAGGCCGAGCACCATAGCCGCCTGCGCCGGGCCGACTTCCTTGATGCGCTGACCGCGCTCGTTGAAGAGGGCTTTGACTTTACCGAAGTTGGTACCCGCGAGGATGACATCGCCCTGATGGAGCGTACCGTTGCTTACGAGCACGGTAGCCACATAGCCACGTCCCTTGTCGAGTGACGACTCTATGACGGTGCCGACGGCCTTGCGGTTGGGGTTGGCTTTGAGTTCCAGCATATCGGCTTCGAGGAGCACTTTCTCGAGCAACTCATAGACGCCGATGCCTTTCTTCGCACTGATGTCTTGGCTCTGGTACTTACCGCCCCAGTCTTCCACGAGGAAGTTCATATTGGCAAGGCCTTCCTTGATCTTATCGACGTTGGCGCCGGGCTTATCAATCTTGTTGATGGCGAAGACGATAGGGACACCCGCTGCCACGGCGTGGGAGATGGCCTCCTTGGTCTGCGGCATGATGTCGTCATCGGCAGCGATGATGATGATGGCGATGTCGGTGACCTGTGCACCACGAGCACGCATAGCGGTGAAGGCTTCGTGACCCGGTGTGTCGAGGAAGGTGATGTGACGGCCATTTTTGAGTTGCACGTTGTAAGCACCGATGTGCTGTGTGATGCCGCCTGCTTCGCCCGCGATGACATTGGCGTTGCGAATGTGGTCGAGCAGCGAGGTCTTACCGTGATCGACATGACCCATGACGGTGACGATAGGCGCACGCTCGGTGAGGTCTTCGGCATTGTCGGCCTCTTCGGCGATGGCTTCCTGCACGTCTGCACTGACATATTCGGTCTTGAAACCGCACTCTTCGGCCACGAGGTCGATGGTCTCGGCATCCATGCGCTGGTTGATGCTGACCATGATGCCGATGGAGAAGCAGGTGCTGATGACTTTCGTCACGGGCACGTTCATCATCGTGGCCAGTTCGTTGGCCGTTACATATTCGGTGAGTTTGAGTATCTTGCTCTCTGCGTGCTCCTGAGCCATCTGTTCTTCCTGACGCTCACGGGCTGCTTCGCGCTTTTCCTTACGATACTTTGCGCCCTTTGCGCCCTTGGTCTTGCCTTGCAGACGAGCCAGCGTCTCCTTGACCTGCTGTGCTACTTCCTCATCGCTGATGGGCTGTGCAGCGGGCTGTGCATTGCGGTTCTTCTTTTTCTTCTTACCACTGCCTTGGGCATTAGCGTTCTGAGCATTAGCATTGCCTTGGCCTTTGCCACCGCCTTGCTTGCCGCCGCCGGAAGCCCCAGAGATGTGCTTGGCTTCTGTGGCGATATCGACGCGCTCCTTGCCGATGCGCTGACGCTTCTTCTTGCCTTCGCCTTGGCCTTGTCCACCAGTGCCCGCACGCTTCTCTTCGCGCTCCTTCTTACGCTCTTCGTTGGTTGTTTGCTTGGGATGCGTCGTCTGGTTGAGGGCAGAGAGGTCGATGGAGCCAAGGACTTTCGGGCCCGTCACGACGGGTTTGCTCTTGAGCTCGAAGACCCCGTCTTCG
>JAGHRU010000151.1 GCA_018066225.1 Candidatus Equimonas enterica | reverse complement strand
TGCCATCAAGGCCGAACTCCACGCCATCACCCCGTCCAACTACACGGGCATCTAACCCAACATACAAGGCGCGTGAGCGTCATCAGTTTCACTTAATACAACAAATGCTTTTATGAACGATTTTGAGCAACCCTTTGATGGTGTGAGCCGTGAAGGCCAGACACCATCTCACGACACCCCTAATGAGTTCGGCGGTGAACGCCGCAAGCGTCAGCGTTTCAACCGTAGTGCCGAGCCCGTGTCGCGCTCCAGCCGTTATCAGCACGATGGTGATAGCAGCTTTACTCCCCGTCCGCGCTATGGCAACTATACCCGCGAGCAAGGCGAAGGAGGCTACCAGCCCCGTCCCCGCTACGGCGCAGGCTATCAGCCTCGCCCACAATACAACCGCTACGGTGGCCAGCGCGACGGTGAAGGCGGCTATCAGCCCCGTCCGCGCTATGGCAGTTACTCTCGCGAACAAGGCGAAGGCGGCTATCAGCCTCGCCCGCAGTACAACCGCTACGGCGGCGAACGCGGCGAAGGTGGCTACCAGCCCCGTCCCCGCTATCAGGGCGGCTACCAGCAGCGTCCTTACAAGAAGAACTTCAAGCCCAAGTACAATCCCAAGCGCCGCGTAGAGTACAAGGAGCAGGAATATGACCCCACACAGCCGCTGCGCCTCAATAAGTTCTTGGCCAATGCCGGCATTTGCTCGCGTCGCGATGCCGACAAGTACATACAGGCCGGCGTTGTCAGCGTCAATGGTGTCGTCGTCACCGAGTTGGGTGCCAAGGTGTTGCGCTCTGACACAGTGCTCTTCCACGACGAGCCTGTCACGGCCGAAAAGAAGGTCCATGTGCTCCTCAATAAGCCTAAAGGCTATGTCACCACGAGCGAAGACCCCCAAAACCGCAAGACGGTTATGGACCTCGTGGCCAAGGCTTGCCCCGAGCGCATCTATCCTGTCGGCCGTCTCGACCGCAACACTACGGGCGTGCTGCTCATCACCAACGATGGTGAGTTGGCCTCCAAGCTCACACACCCGAAGTTCCTTAAAAAGAAAATTTATCACGTCACCCTCGACCGCAATGTCACGGCCGAAGATATGCGCCAAATTGCTGAGGGCATACAGCTCGACGACGGCCCAATCCGTGCTGATGCCATCGCCTATGCCTCCGAGACCGATAAGAAGCAAGTGGGCATAGAGATACACTCTGGACGCAACCGCATCGTGCGCCGCATCTTCGAGGAGTTGGGCTACAATGTCAGCAAGCTTGACCGCGTCTATTTCGCTGGCCTGACCAAGAAGAATGTCAAGCGTGGCGACTGGCGCCATCTCACCGAAAAAGAGGTCAATATGCTGCGCATGGGTGCCTTTGAATAAGCCAAAATTTCTATCATAACTATCCATGAAACGTACAAAGATAATCGATGCGCTTCGCCGCAGTGACTACGGTAGCGAGGTATGCGTCAAGGGGTGGGTGCGCTCTCACCGCGGTTCCAAGTCCGTTCATTTCATCGCTCTCAACGACGGTAGTACCATTAAGACGGTGCAGGTTGTGGCCGATGTAGAGCGCTTCGACCCAGAGGTGATGAAGCAAATCACCACCGGCGCTTGCATTAGTGCCGTAGGCACGCTTGTTGAAAGCCAGGGTGGCGGACAGACTGTGGAGATACAGGCCACCGCCATTGAGGTGCTCGGCACTTGTGATGCCGACTATCCTATGCAGAAGAAGGGACAGACTTTTGAGTATATGCGCCAGCACGCTCACATGCGTCTGCGTACCAATACCTTCGGAGCGGTAATGCGTATTCGCCACAACATGGCGATGGCCATCCATACTTACTTCCACGAACACGGCTTCTTCTATTTCCACACACCGCTCATCACCGCGAGCGACTGTGAGGGTGCAGGCCAGATGTTCCAAGTCACTACGAAGAATCTCTACGATCTCCGCAAGGACGAGCAGGGACATATCGACTACTCCGACGACTTCTTCGGCAAGCCGACGTCGCTCACGGTGAGTGGCCAGCTCGAAGGCGAACTTGGCGCCACAGCGCTTGGTGCAATCTATACGTTTGGCCCCACTTTCCGTGCCGAGAACAGCAACACGCCGCGTCACCTCGCTGAGTTCTGGATGGTAGAGCCCGAGGCAGCCTTTGTGGATCTCCCCGCGCTTATGGATCTCGAAGAAGACTTCATCAAGTACTGCGTGCGCTGGGCGCTGGACAACTGCCGCGACGATTTGGAATTCCTCAACAAGATGATCGACAAGACGCTCATTGCGCGTCTCGAAAGCGTCATCGAGCAGGACTTTGTGCGCTTGGACTACACCGAGGGCATCCGCATCTTGCAGCAGGCCATCCGCGACGGCCACAAGTTTGAATTCCCCTGCGAATGGGGCGACGACTTGGCCTCGGAGCACGAGCGCTATCTCGTGGAGGAGTATTTCCGCAAGCCCGTCATCATGACCCATTACCCCAAGGCCATCAAGGCCTTCTACATGAAGATTGACGACGAATGTCCCGTGCTTGACGGCAAGACGATGGCGCAGACGGTGCAGGGCACCGACGTCCTCTTCCCGCAGATTGGCGAGATCATTGGCGGCAGTGTCCGTGAGGAGAATTACGACAAGTTGATGGGCGAAATCAAGGAGCGCGACATCCCGATGAAGGATATGTGGTGGTACTTGGACACGCGCCGTTTCGGCACTTGCCCGCACGGCGGCTTCGGCCTCGGCTTTGAGCGTCTCATTCTCTTCGTGACGGGTATGCAAAACATCCGCGATGTCATTCCGTTCCCGCGTACGCCGAAGAGCGCAGAGTTTTAGACCCCGTACATATTGATTATATAGGTGGCTTGGGAGATAGGAATGGCCGTCACTGCTGACGGCGGTGCCTAATTCCCAAGCCTTCGCATTACTACGCTATCGTTATGACCTACGCAGAGACTGTCGCGTATCTCTACGCGCAAGTACCTCTTTTTCAGAGCCTCGGTGCTGGTGCCTACAAGGAGGGGCTCAGCAATACGCTGGCGCTGGATGAGCATTTCGGCCATCCCCATCGCGCTTACCGCACCATCCATGTGGCGGGCACCAATGGCAAGGGCTCGACCTCGCACGCTTTGGCTGCCGTGTTGCAGCAGGCAGGCTATTGTGTCGGCCTTTATACGTCGCCTCATCTGGTGGATATGCGCGAGCGTATCCGTGTCAATGGTCAGCCCATCTCCGAGCAGCGCATCGTTGATTTCGTGGCCGACCATCGTGCTTTCTTCGAGCCGCTTTCGCCTTCTTTCTTTGAGGTCATCACGGCCTTGGCTTTGCTGTATTTTGCGGAGCAGCGGGTCGATGTTGCTGTCATAGAGGTGGGGCTCGGCGGTCGCCTAGACTGCACCAATGTCATTCGCCCCGACCTTGCTGTCATCACCAATATCGCTTTGGACCATACCGACTTGCTCGGCCATACGCTTGCGCAGATAGCCCACGAGAAGGCGGGCATCATCAAGCCGCAAGTGCCTGTCGTCGTAGGCCAAGCCTTGCCCGAGACGCGCCCTGTCTTTGAGGCTGTCGCTGCCGAGCAGGACGCACCGCTCTTCTTCGCCGAAGAGGCTGTGCTCGACCCCTCGGCTGTCGATTTTGAACTGAAAGGGGCTTGTCAGCAGCACAACCTGCGCACCATCCTCACTGCCTTGCGTCATCTGCCTGCGTACTACGCCGTCACTGACGCTCACATCCGTGAGGGCTTGGCGCATGTGTGCCGCCTCACGGGGCTCATGGGACGCTGGCAGACCATCGCCACGCAGCCGCGTGTCATCTGCGACACGGGACATAATGTCGATGCGTGGCGCTATCTCGGTCCTTCGCTTGCGGCTATCGCTGCCGAGCAGACCGGGGCGTTGCACATCGTCTTCGGCATGGCGGGTGATAAGGACGTCGATAGCGTCATCGCTTTGTTGCCGAGGGCGGCGCACTACTACTTCACGCAGGCTTCCGTACGCCGTGCGTTGCCTGCTGCTGCCATGCGCGACAAGTGTCGTGCTCACGGCCTCGAAGGCGAAGCATATCCCACGGTGGCCGAGGCGTTGGCAGCCGCGCGCGGTGCTGCTTCTACGGCCGACACTATCTTTGTGGGCGGCAGCAGTTTCGTAGTTGCCGATCTGCTACGCGACCTTTGACGTAGCATACAATCAGGCTACCTGCTACGCTGTCTCTCGGCAGCGCAGCAAGTGTAGTGCCTGCGGCAAATACCCTAATTTTTTGTTGTAACGCAATAAAGTCTATGATGGCCTATACCGTCTATGGGCATAGGGGTGGCAACGGATTGTTTCACAACACGCCGTTGCCGAGGTGAGTTTGCCTTAATTCACATATTTACGCTATGTTCTTGCGTTTTCACGTTTGATGTGCGACATTTCGGTCACTGTCGCCTTCCCACGAGGCTCTGTGTAAGCCCCGTGGGGGCGACAGGCGCAATTTTGGTTAGTATTGCTTTTTTTGTCCACGCGCCGTTGATAGCTAGGAGCGCGTATCTGCGTGCAAAGTTACACCAAAAATTTGATTTACCCCCCCGAAAGCGTTAATTTTGGTTAATGGGTAGAAAAAAGTGTCATCTGCCCTTTCTTTTGTCATGCCGAGGTGGCAAACGCTGCCGTGCAAGGGCAGATGATTTCATTTTAGTGCCCAGTAAAATAAATTTTAGTGGGCATTAAAATCTATTTTACTGGGCATTAAAATTCATGGCATTGGGCAAAGGGCATTTGAGGCGTGGGCTTACGCTGCGTGTCGTTAGGCGTAGTCGTTGCCGTCTATGCGCGATGTACGGTGCTGCGTATGACGCCTATACTCAATTCGTAAAGCAGATAGATGGGCAAAGCAACGACAAACAGCGTAATGGCATCGCCGCTTGGCGTGATGACGGCCGCCGTGATGAGGATGGCCACGATGGCATGGCGGCGGTACTGGCACATGAGACGGCTGTCGATGATACCCATAGATGCCAGTATCCAGCACAATACCGGGAGTTCGAACATGAGCCCCATCAGTAGCGTGAGGCTCGTGAGCGTCCCCAAGTAACTGTCGAGGGCTATCATGTTGCTCACCACCGCGCTGACTTCGTAGGTGGCGAGGAAGCGAAAGGTGAGGGGAAAAATGAGAAAATAACTGACCAGCACGCCTGCCCAAAACAGCACGAAACTGCTGGTCAGTGCCCGTATGGCTACACGCCGCTCCTGCTGATAGAGGGCGGGCGCGACGAAGCCGAAAAGGCTGTAAAGGATGTAGGGCGAAGCGCAGAGCACACCGGCGTAGAGCGACACCTCGATGTGGGTCATAAACTGGCGCGTGAGGCTTGTGTTGATGAGGCTGATGTCATACGCGCCGAGGTCGATGCCGATGCGTTGCAGCAGGCGATAGGTGATAAAATCACTGCTTTTGGGGGCAAAGATGAGGCCGAAGAGGCTGTCTTTCAGGCAAAAGGCGACAATGCCGCACACCAAGATGGCGACGGCTATCCGCACGATGACCGTGCGGAGTATGTCGAGATGATCCCAGAAGGTTTGTGCCATCTCTTTGGCCTATTTTGCGGCTTCGTCTTGCTTCTTTTCCTTGTCGTCGGGTGTCGGTGTGGTGTCGGTGTTCATGCCTTCCTTAAAGGAGCGCACGCCTTGGCCGATGCCTTTCATGAGTTCTGGTATGCGCTTTGCGCCGAAGAGCAGCAGCACGATGAGCACGATGACGAGAACTTCGCCCATGCCTATGGAGCCTAAAAAGAGTGGAGTGAGCATAAGGGGTGTGTTGTTGGGTGTTTGCTATGTTGGGTTTTCGGATTGTTGGGCTTGCCGTGCCACGAAATCGGCGATGCGCGCTATGCACGCCCTCGGCTGCGTGCAGTCGTGGCACAATCGCTCTATGGGGCACCAGTCCGTGCCACTACGGTTGATGATGTGCGGCACGAGGGCATCGTAGGTATATGCCACCTGCGATTGGTTGAGCAAGGCTTGTGCCTCCATCGAGAGCACGAGGGCATGGAGTCTGGCCACTCCGCCTGCCACCATCAGGGCTGCCGCGCCTTTGCCCACCACCTTATCGGCGATGCTTGCGCCGCGGAGCAAAGCGGGTTGCTCGGTGTAGAGGTGGTAGAGCGTAGCCACGCCGCGCTCGTTGTAACACCTCGGCGTGTCGCTGCCCTCGGGGAGCACGACGAGTGTGCAGCCTTCGCTATGGAGCCGCGCTGTGAGTGCCGTGAGTGAGGCGAGGGTGGAGGCATTCACGGCATGTTCAGATGTCGCGTCGCAACTTCTCGACATAGGCGTCTATCTCATGTAACTTCTTGGGGATAGCGATGCTTTGCGGGCAGTGGGGCGCACATTTACCGCAACTGACGCAGTGGTCGGCCTGACGCAGGCGTGGCACGCTGCGGTCGTAGCCGATGAGGTAAGCGCGTCGGGCTTCGCGGTAGTTGGGATCGGTGTCCGACTTGGTGTAGTGCTCCTCGTTGATGCAGCGGTTGTAGTGGGCGAAGATAGCGGGGATGTTAAGCCCGTAGGGGCAAGGCATGCAGTACTGACAGCCGGTGCAGGGGATAAAGGGATTTTCTACGAAGATTTGTGCTATCTCGCTCAGCATCTTGCGTTCTTCCTCCGTGCAAGGCTGCAACGGGCAGAAGGTGCGTAGGTTGTCCTCGAGGTGCTCCTTGTAGGTCATGCCCGAGAGCACGGTGAGTATGTTGGGCAGACTTGCTGCGAAGCGGAAGGCCCACGAGGCGATGCTGTCGTCGGGACGCGCTGCGGTCATTCGCTCTGCGGCGAAAGCGGGGACGCGTGCCAGTTGTCCGCCCAAGAGCGGCTCCATCACCACGGCTGGGATGTGGCGTTTCGCGAGTTCCCCATAGAGATATTCGGCATTGGTGTTGAGCGGCTCTATCTCCTTGGCGTGCTTCCAATCGACGTAGCTCAGCTGTATCTGTACGAAGTCCCAGTGTGTCTCGCCCCTGTCGTGCATAGAAAGCAGATGGTCAAAGACTTTGATGTCGCCGTGGTAGGAGAAGCCTAAATTGCGGATGCGGCCAGCCTCACGCTCGCTCATCAGGTAGTCGAGTATGCCGTTGTCAAAAAATCGGGCGCGTAGCGTTTCCATGCCGTTGAGTTCCTTGCCGCTCGCGTCTTGCGATGTCAGTCCTACGCAGTGGAGCAGCATGTAGTCGATGTGGTCGGTGCGGAGATAGCGCAAGGAGTCGTGATACATCTTGATACTCGCTTCACGCGGCCATGTCTCGGGAGCAAAGTTGCTCATCTTGGTGGCGATGAAGTAGCTGTCGCGCGGGAAAGGAGCAAGGGCGATGCCCGTGGCTTCTTCCGACTTGCCCTCGCAGTAGGCGGGGGAGGTGTCGAAGTAATTGACGCCATGCTTGATGGCTTTGGCCACGAGAGCATTGACTTGTTCTTGGTCGATGACCTTCTTGGGCTTATCGTCGCTGTCGCTGCCCTCGACATCCTTGGTGGGCCAGCGCATACAGCCGTAGCCGAGGAGCGACACGCGCTCGTGCGTTTTGGGGTTTTCGCGATAGGTCATTTTGTCCGTAGGGATGTCGGTGAGTGCGCCACGGCTGTCGTTGTGCTTGGAGGCGCAGCCTACGAAGGTGGGAGAGGCAAGGACGGCGGTGCCGATGCCTAACCGCTTGAGGAATGTACGGCGGGAAATATCTTTCATAAGGTGATGGACGAAATAAGGGGTTACACTTCGCGATGCTGACAGATGCCATCGACCACGATGGCCGAGAGCGGACGTGCAGGACAGAGATACTCACACGCACCGCAGCCCAAGCAGCGTTCGGGATCTATCATTGGCACTTTCTTGCTTTCGGGGTCGGCGGGATGGACAGGGCGCATGGTGATAGCACCCGCAGGACAGTGGCGGGCGCAGTTGCCGCAGGCCACACCGTCGGTGTTGATGATGCAGTTTTGCGCTATCCAGCGTGCCGTGCCGATTTTCGTACCTGCCTTTTGTGCGCGGTCGATGAGGGAGATGGCGCCCGTGGGACAGACCTCGCTGCATCGGGTACACTCAGGACGGCAATAGCCGCGCTCGTAGGACATGACGGGCTGCATCAGCGTGTCGAGGTCGTCCGATGGGCGCAGCACGCCATTGGGACACTCGGCGATGCAGAGTTGGCACGCCGTGCAGTGCTGATGGAAGTGGGCGGCGTCTTTGCTGCCCGCTGGCAGAATGGGGTGCTGACGCTCGGGGATGACCTTGTCCTCTATGGCGGCCAGACCACCATCGACCTTCTTCGTGGCTTCGGCGAAGGCTGCCGTGGCAGCGAGTGTGCCCGTGGCAGCGAGGAAGGCGCGTCGCGAGGTGTCGGCCGTAGCGGCTGCCGTGCTCTGCTGTGAGGGGGGCTGATGGCGATAGGTGAGGCCACCTTGGTGGCACGCTCCTACGCAGTTGCCGCAAGCCACGCAGCGTGAGTAGTCGATGTGGACGTTCTTGCTGTCGATGCAGAGCCCCTTGCAGATGCGCTCGCATGCGCCGCAGTGGATACACTTGTCCGCGTCGATACCGACTTTGAGCCATGAGAAACGCGAGAGCAAGCCCAGCACGGTGCCCACGGGGCAGATGGTGTTGCAGTACATACGCCCGTAGCGCCATGCCAAGGTGCCCACGACAAGGAGTGTCGCTGCGGCCACGGCGAGCGTGATGCCGCCTTTGAGCCAAATCTCGGTGGGGTAGAAGGCATAACTGTCCAGGCGTTCAGCCAAGAAGGCCAAGGCGTTATTGCCCAAAGCATAGACGGGAGCAAAGAGGTGGGTCGCGATGCGGCCGTAAGCACTATACGGGGCGATGAGGGTGGCCAGAGAGGCTACGCCGCCCACGAGCAGAGCCACGAAAATGACGACAAAGGCGTAGCGCAGCCACGGCAGTGGCTTGTGGTAAGCGTAGTGGTGCTTGCGGTTGAGGCGGCGGTGCAGGTGAGCGATGAGGTCTTGCAGCACGCCCATAGGGCACAGCACGCTGCAATAGAGACGGCCGAAGATGAGCGTGAGCACCACCAAGGCGGCGACGATGCCAAAGTGGAGGGCAAGGAC
>JAGHRU010000102.1 GCA_018066225.1 Candidatus Equimonas enterica | reverse complement strand
GTATGAGCCTCGGTGGCTACGGCACGATGGATGTCGTCAGGGCCTACCCCAAGCGTTTCGCGGCAGCCATGGCCATCTGCGGCGGATGTAGCAGCGCCGATGTGCAGCCCCTCTCCACCGTGCCCCTATGGATACTCCACGGCACTGCCGACCGCGCTGTCAGCATCAGCCAGTCCAAGCGGGTGGTGACGGCCTTGCAGCAGGCCGGGACTGCCGATTTGCTGCGCTACGACTGGCTGCCGGGCATCGACCACGGCCGACCTGCACGCCTCTTCTACCTCCGCAAGACTTACGACTGGCTGCTGCGCCATTCACGCGCTACGCAGCCGGCCACCATCGACCGCACGATTAGCATCACCGTGGCTGACCTCAACAACGCTTACGAGGGGCTACACCGATAGCAGCGCATCGCCGAATGGAAGTGGACAATCGGGCGCGTTGAGAGGCGAAGAAAGCCTAAAAAACTTTAACGCCGCTACTTTTTCTTAAAAAAATAAGGGCAAAGCCTTGGCACATTCCCCGCAAAATGCTATCTTTGCACCCAAGTAAAGGTCAAGCGGCCTTGGACAATGCAAATAATAAACTTATAAATCATACTCAAATGAAACGTTTTCTCCTTTCCACGATGGTGCTCATGATGAGCGTCGTGACAGCGTCTTACGCACAACTTCCCTCCGTACAACTCAAGACCACTGAGGGCAAGACCATCAACACTGCCGAGCTCAACAACGACGGCAAGCCTTTCATTATCAGTTTCTTCGCCAAGTGGTGTAAGCCCTGCAACCGCGAACTTAGTGCTATCGCCGAAGTCTATGACGAGTGGCAGGAAGAGACTGGCGTGAAGCTCTACGCTGTCAGCATCGATACTGGCCAGGACGCTATGAAGGTGAAGCCTTTCGTCGATAACCACGGCTGGGACTACGAGGTGCTCCTCGACCCCAACAGCGACTTCAAGCGCGCGCTTGGCATCGGCAATATCCCCCATGTGCTCGTCATCGACGGCAAGGGCAACATCGTAGAGAGCCACTCTGGCTACACCGAGGGTAGCGAAGTACACCTCATCGAGAAGGTACGCGAACTCCTCGCTGCCGAGAAGCCCGCTTGTGACGCTGCCGCCAAGCAACAATGCGCTGGCGACTGCAAGAAAGCCGAAGACCAAAGCTGTGGTGACTGCAAGGGCGACTGCAAGAAGGCAGAAGGCCAGAAATGCGGCGACTGCAAGGGCGACTGCAAGAAAGAAGCTTGCACTGGTGAGTGCAAAAACAAGTAATATCCTTTGTGCTTCCCGCCGACATCATGACGGTGACGACGGGAAGCTCTTTTCCTTTATAGCCTACACGCTACGCACAGCCACATCCTATGGTTGTGCTTTGCCGTCAAAAGACATTTAAGACCCATACAACTCCATCACATGAAACTCAACACCCTCATCCTCGCCGCCGCCCTCGCGCTGCCCGCTGCCCTCTATGCACAGGAGGACGGTAGCCAATGGCGCGTGACGGGCGCTATACAGAGTGACATCCTCTTCCCCGAGAAAGACGATGTCATCGGCGCGACCAAAGACAACTGGAGCCTCACCAATACCTACATCGAAGCCTCGCTGCTCAACAAGTACTTTGAGGCTGGTGTACGCGCAGAGTACATGCACTATCCGCTGCCCGGCTTTGAGCCGGATTTTGAAGGTAGTGGCTTCCCCTTCTTCTACGCCAAAGGTAAGTACAAAGGCGTAGAGCTCACCGCTGGCTCTTTCTATGAGCAGTTTGGCACAGGCCTCATCCTGCGTACCTACGAAGAGCGTGCCCTCGGCATCGACAACTCTCTCCTTGGTGGCCGTCTCGCCATCAACACCATCCCCGGTGTGCGCATCAAAGCCCTTGCTGGTAAGCAGCGCCGCTATTGGCATTGGAACGACAGTTGGGTGTGGGGCGGTGACCTCGAGCTCGACTTGGACACTTGGTTTAAGGGCATGCAGCGCCACGACATGGGACTTACCCTTGGCGCATCGTTCGTCTCCAAGAATGAGGACGACGAAGACATCTCCCGCGTAGAGTCCATTACCGACGAACATGGTATGCCTATACTGACCAAGCAAAGCCTCAACCTGCCCAATAATGTAGGCTCTTACGACATCCGCGCCAACCTCCGTGCAGGCAACTTCAACGTGCTGGCCGAGTATGCCCGCAAGAGTCACGACCCCTCGTTTGACAACGGCTATATCTATCGCCACGGCAACGCCCTCTTGCTCTCTGGCTCTTACTCCAAGCGTGGCGCCAGCATCCTGCTTCAGGCCAAGCGTTCCGAGGACATGGCTTTCCGCAGCCGCCGCAGCATGACGCTCACCTCCTCGTTTATCAACCACCTGCCCGCCTTCACGCAGCAGCAGACCTACGCGCTCGCTACCCTCTATCCCTATGCTACGCAGAGCGCACTCGGCGAGTGGGCTTTCCAGGGTGAGGTGGCCTACACATTCAAGAAGAAGACGCCGCTCGGCGGTAAGTATGGCACGAGCGTCAAAATCAACATGTCGCACGTCCGCTCCTTGAAGAAAGATCCTCTGACGGCCGCAATGGCTGAACTGCCCAACCTCGGTTTCCAAAACACAGCACTCTATGGTACGGAAGGTTACCGCGCTAAATTTGGCATCGGTGACGAGGTCTATTATCAAGACATTAACGTCAATGTAGAGAAGCGCGTGGCCAAGGATTGGAAGATCAACCTCACCTACATGCACCAGCGTTACAACAAGTCTGTCGTCGAAGGCCATGGTGGCACCATCCGTGCGCACATCGGCATCGCCGAGGCTAAGTGGAACATCTCCAAGAAGGTGACGCTGCGCGGTGAAGCACAATACCTCCACACCAAGCAAGACCAAGGCGACTGGTGGTTTGGTTTGCTCGAACTCAGCGTGCTCCCCAACCTGATGTTTACCATCAGCGACCAATACAATGCGCATGTCAATGGCGAGTACAACGACGTTACCCGTGCTCTCGAAGGTGGCGAAAAGGTACACTATTACCAAGGCTTCATCACTTACAGCCAAGGCTCGCACCGCTTGCAGTTTGGCTACGGCAAGACGCGTGCAGGCTACAACTGCTCTGGCGGTGTCTGCCGCTATGTGCCCGCACAGAAGGGTGCTACTATCAGCTACACTTACAACTTCTAATCCGTAAAAAATAAAGCAATATGAAACTCCAGAAACTCTTATTCTCCGTAATACTTGGTGGGCTTGCGCTCACTGCGTGCGATGAAATCGCGGAAAACGAACGTTGGGGCGAGAAAACGCCCATTGCCAATGACGATGAAGGCCATTGGAGCGGGCCGACGCCCGAGACCTTTGAGAAGAATGTGCTCATCGAAGACTTTACGGGTCAGGACTGCGTCAATTGTCCTAATGCAGCCGAAGAAGTGCACCACTTGCAGGAGCAGACGCTCATGAGTTATGGTAAGCAGCGCATCATCGCTGTGGCTATCCACGGTGGTAGCATGAGCATGAGTGCGGATGCCAATGCCCGTGGCTTGGCTACGGCACAGGGCAATGAGTTTAACCAGCATTGGGGTGTGTCGTCATGGCCCAAGGGTATGGTGGACCGTACAGATGGTCTCTGTGACTTCGTCCATTGGGCAGCGCGCGCCATGGCGCGCCTCTCGCTCACGTCGCCCATAGACTTCAACATCCACACGACCTATAATCCCGAGACGCGCGAGGTGAAAATCGAGGTCGAGGGTTCTAGCACCAGCATGAAGACCACTACGCTCAATGTATGGCTCACCGAGAACGATATCGTAGGCTATCAGAAGATGCCCGACGGTAGTACCAATACGAAGTATGTCCACAACCATGTCTTCCGCGACAATCTCACCTCCCTCTATGGCGACCTTGTCGAGGCCGATGCTGACGGCAAGTACTCTCAGACGCTCTCCTATGCCATCCCGATGGGCTATGGCAAGGGGGCAACGAATGAGAAGTACTATTGTAAGCCCGAGAACATGAGCATCGTCGTCTTCTTCACCGACCCCGTTACCGGACAAGTCCTACATGTGAAGGACGCGCCCGTGGTGGTGGCCGAATAACCTGCACACCATGCGCTCCGCCTCTATGG
>JAGHRU010000020.1 GCA_018066225.1 Candidatus Equimonas enterica | reverse complement strand
ATTTCACCCTACACCTCTCACCTACCATGCCTCACTCGCTTCGCTTACTCTTGCTCCTCACACTTGCCCTCATAGGATGGCAAGCCCCACAGCGTGGCATGGCGCAGACCCCGAGCGAGAGCGTCATAGCCGTGACGACAGACAGCGTAGCGGCCGAGCAGATACCCTCGTCCAGCCAACCGACCAAGCGCAAAGGCAATTTCTTGGTGCGCTTCATAGAGCGTTTCGACGACATCGACACCACCTACATCGCGCCCAATTACTACAACTATGAGGCGATGGTGCAGAACACGAACTTCTTTCAGACCTACCGCATAGAAGCCAACAACGCTGCTGGCCAGCGGCAGTCGATGACACTCGCGCCCTCATCGTCGGTGCGCATCGGGCCTTACTTGGGCTATCGCTGGCTCTTCCTGGGCTACACCTTCGACATCGGCAACCCGAGCAATGCCACCAAGACGACGGAACTCAACATCTCGCTCTACTCCTCGATGCTGGGCATCGACCTCACCTTGCTGCGCAACACGGGCGACTTCCACATCCAGCGCATCAGCGGCGTAGAGGGCGTGAGCAGCAAGAGCCTACGCGGTGCAGACTTCACAGGCGCGGAGACCTACACGGCAGCCATCAACGCCTATTATGTGTTCAACCACCGCCGCTTCTCCTACCCCGCAGCCTTCGCCCAGAGCACCGTGCAGCGCAAGTCGGCAGGCAGTTGGATGCTGGGCTTTCGCTTCGACCAGCAACGCCTGAAATTTGACCCGCTCAAAGCCCAAGACCTCATCCGCAGTGTCAATCCCCAAGCCACCCTGCTCGACGAGATGCACGTCACGGGCATCAATTACAGGCAATACGCTGTCAGCGTGGGCTATGGCTACAACTGGGTCTTCGCGCGTAACTGGCTGCTCTCGGCCAGCATTGCTCCCAGCATCGGCTTCAAGAAGCAGTCGGGCCAGCGCCTTGACGGCAAGGCTCTCTGGCTCAACATACGCCACTTCAACGTGGACTGCGTCACACGCCTCGGCTTGGTGTGGAACAACACACGCTACTACGCAGGTCTCTCGGCTGTGAACTACATCTACGACTACCGCCGCGAGCGGTTCGCGCTCATCAACGTGGTAAACTACATCAACCTCTACGTGGGACTCAACTTCCATAAACGCAAGCAATACCGTCACCCATGACCACCCTCTACCTCCTGCGTCACGGCGAGACCGTCGATAACACGGCACACATACTGCAAGGGCAGACCGACGGCCGTCTCACCGCCGCAGGCATAGCACAAGTGGAGGCTGCTGCACGCGCCATAGCCGCCATGAGCGACGACCTACGCCCCGAGCGCATCATCTCGAGCGACCAGGGACGTTGCCGCCACACGGCGCAGATTGTGGCCAGCCATCTGCCCCTACCCATCACCTACGACCCACTGCTGCGCGAGCGCGACTGGGGATCGCTAACAGGCCATCCCATAGCCGAAGCACAAGCCCTGCACGGACAGTTTCCGCCCGACGTAGAGACCACAGCACAGATGAGCGCACGCACGCTGCAATTTATGCGCTGGGCCACGGCGACCTACCCCGAGGCACGGCTGCTCATCGTCACCCACGGGCTCTACGCCCGCTGCCTACAAGCCACCTATCGCCGCCTGCCTATCGGCGACATAGCGCGCATGGCCAACGCCGAGTGCCGCCGCCTGGACATCGACAGTGCCCTTCTGCCCTCGACCGTCAAGAGCGAAGAGAGCGGCGCAGCCGCCAACTGACGCACACGGCGTGACCGCTAAATAATACGCGCGCGAGGATGCCGTTACAAATATATTTCGTATCTTTGCAGAGCAAAACCCCACACATTATGTCAGAATACATCGTATCAGCACGCAAATATCGCCCAATGAACTTCGAGAGCGTCGTCGGCCAAAGTGCCCTCACTACGACGCTGCGCAACTCCATCACGTCGGGCAAACTGGCGCATGCCTACCTCTTCTGCGGCCCACGCGGCGTGGGCAAGACGACATGCGCCCGTATCTTCGCCAAGACCATCAACTGTCTCCACCCGCATGAAGACGGCACGGCGTGTGGCGTGTGTGAGAGTTGCCAAGCCTTCGACGAAGGCCGTTCGCTCAACATCAGCGAACTCGATGCCGCCTCCAACAACTCCGTAGATGACATCCGCCAACTCATAGAGCAAGTGCAGATACCGCCACAGATAGGCCGCTACAAGGTGTTTATCATCGACGAGGTACACATGCTCACCACCAACGCCTTCAACGCCTTTCTCAAAACGCTCGAAGAGCCACCAGCACACGCTATCTTCGTGCTCGCCACGACGGAGAAGCACAAGATACTCCCCACCATACTCTCGCGCTGCCAGACCTACGACTTCAACCGCATGGAGGTGGCCGACATCGTGGCACACCTCAAGCACGTGGCCGACAAGGAAGGCTACACCTACGAAGAGAGTGCACTCGGCGTCATCGCACGCAAGGCTGACGGCGGCATGCGCGATGCCCTCTCCATCTTCGACCAGGTGGCCTCATTCGCAGGGGGCAACATCACTTACCAGAAAGTGACCGAGGACCTCAACGTGCTCGACTACGACTACTACTTCCGCGCCACCGATCTGTTGCTGGCCTCCGACGTCTCGGCGACGATGCTTCTGCTGGGCGAAATCATCGGCAAGGGCTTCGCCCCCAACCACTTCATGCAAGGACTGGCAGCACACCTGCGCGACTTGCTCGTCAGCCGCGATGAGCAGACCACACAACTGCTGGAAGTGGAGCAAGAGGTGCGCGAACGCTACAAAGCACAAGCCCAGCGCTGCAAACCACAGTGGCTCTACCACGCTCTGCGTCTCTGCAACGACTGCGACCAAGCCTACAAGACTTCCAACAACAAACGCCTGCTGGTGGAACTCACCCTCATCGAGACCGCACAACTCAACGACCCCGATGTGCCAAGTTCGGGGCTTAGCCCTATCAAGATACACACCCTCCGCCCCATCTTCGCTGCCCTCCAACAACCCACCATATCGGCAGCACAGCGCCACGCGCCTACCACACCAGCCGCACCCGCAGCAGTAGCCACCACACCGACGCCACCGACACCCTCAGCGTCTGCCGTGCGCCCACAGCAGCCCCCGCGGCACCGTACGGCAAGCCTCTCCATACGCGGCCTACGGCAAACGCTCACCCAAACGCAGCCTGCCTCCGAAACTCAAGAGCCAGCATCGGCCGAAGCCCCGCAGCAACAGCCCACGGCGGCGGCCACACCGCAGCAGCCTGTCGCCATCGACGAGGAGCAACTGCAACTCTACTGGACGCG
>JAGHRU010000177.1 GCA_018066225.1 Candidatus Equimonas enterica | reverse complement strand
TGTCAAAGGTTTGGCACGCAAGGACTACAGCCACTACTACGCCTCACGCGGCAAGACACTGGACTTCGTTGTGATGTAAGTCTTCCACGAAGGCGCATTGCAACTCGCCTTGGCCACCGACGCCACGCTCTGGAAAGAGGCCTACGACAACGGTGTCATCATCTGTGGCTCACAAAACCTCTATGCCTTGCTGCGCGTACTCGAATTTTCGTGGCGGCAGCAACAGCAATCGGACAACCAGGAAGCCATCATGAAATGCGCCAACGAGCTCGTCAATCGCGCCCAACTCTTCATGGAGCGCTTTGCGGCAGTGCAGGCCTCACTCAGCAAGACGCAAGATGCCTTCGACGCCCTCGGCAGCATCTGCAAGGACAGCGGGCGTAGTATCCCCATAGCAGCCGCCAATTTGCTGCGCTACGGCGCAAAAGAAAACCCGAAGCGTAAAGCCTCGCTCCCCACCCCAACAAATGAGATGCTGCCTACGGAGCCAGATTTGCCGGCCGACACAGATGAATAATAACCGTACGGTCGCGCAAAACAACTAACTTTGCACCAGCAGCGTCCACAAAACTTATCTCCAATATGCACATCGTTGTAGCAGGCAACATAGGCAGTGGCAAGCCCACACTGACACAGATGCTGTCCGACCATTATGGCTGGTCACCGCAGTTTGAGTCCGTGACCTACAACCCTTATCTCGAAGACTACTACAAGGACATCGCTCGATGGTCGTTTCCTATGGAAGTCTATTTCCTCAAAGAGCGCTTCCGCGATATGCTCCAACTCCAAAGCACCGATACGCCCGTCATACAGGACCGCTCCATCTTTGAGGGCGTCTATATATTTGCCGCCAACAACCACGCCCAAGGCAATATGTCTGACCGCGACTTCAACACCTACATGGAACTCTTCCAACTCATGATAACCTTGACGCACAAGCCCGACCTTATGATATACCTGCGCGCCACGGTATCCCATCTGGTGAGCAACATCCAGCAGCGTGGACGCGACTACGAGCAGAGTATTCATCTCGACTACCTGAAAGGGCTCAACGAAGCCTACGAACGCTTCGTCTTCAACGACTACCCTGGACGCTTCATCGTCATCGACAAAGACAACTCCGATTTCCTCCACAACCCGAGAGACTTCGCGGCTATCACCAACCGCATAGACAGCGAACTCTTCGGACTTTTCAATACCCCATCCTAACCTTCTACACTTCGTAACTATGCACATAGCAATAGCAGGCAACATCGGCAGCGGCAAGACGACACTGACCCGTATGCTGGCCAAGCACTACGGCTGGACGCCTAAATTTGAGTCCGTGGAATACAATCCCTACCTTGCAGACTTCTACGCCGACATGGCGCGGTGGTCGTTCAACCTGCAAGTCTATTTCCTCAACAAGCGTTTCCAGGATGTAGTGGCCATCGCCCAAGGACAAGACATCGTGGTGCAAGACCGCACCATCTTTGAGGACGCCCGCATCTTCGCCCCCAACCTCCACGATATGGGCATGATGTCCGACCGCGATTTTGACAACTACACCGAGCTCTTCGACCTCATGATGCAACTTGTCGCCAAGCCAGACCTCATGATATACCTGCGCTCCACCATCCCAGGACTGATTGCCCAGATTGAGCAGCGTAGCCGCGAATACGAGCAAGGCATCCGCATAGACTACCTCTCGGGGCTTAACAAACGCTACGAAGACTGGATCGCCACCTACGATGGTCGCCTCATCATCATCGACAAAGACCACTGCGACTTCCTGCACCGTCCCGAGGACTTCGCCATGATAACCAACCGCATAGACGGTGAACTCTTCGGCCTTTTCAGCAACGAAGAGAAATAGGACGGCTACGCTCATCGCAAAAGAGAAGTGACACAAACCTTGTGTGCCACTTCTCTTTTGCTTACCTATACTCTTGTAGTCTCACTTCATCCAAAAGGCCGCTATCGCCCAGTGGCTCGTCAGCCTCGGGCCCGGCTATCACCCACGTTCGCCGCTTCTCTTCGGGCAACAATGCATCGTATATCAACCGATTGCGCCATGTGCTGGTGACATCAATGCTAATAGTATTGCGCCCCTTGCGCAGCAACGAAGTCACATCCACTGTATAGGGAGCGCACCACAGCGTGTCGGCCACCCTACCATTGACGCTAACAACGGCAATTTCCTCCAAGCGGCCGAGACGAAGGATATAGCGCGTGTGCTTCGCTTTCGCCTTTAAGTGAAACTGCGTAGCGTAAGTGGCTGTCCCAGAGAACGCTTTGCCTTCGTCCGAAAGCGGCAGTTCGCGCCACGCCATCAAGCTGTCAAGTTGCAGCGTCTGCGGCGTTACGCCCCATCCACTGGGGAAAGAGAGTTGCCAATCGCGTAGCACCATTTCGTGAGCAAGGCGAAGGCTTTGGGCTTTATTTACCTCTTCGGGCGCATCGTGGTCGAAGACTACAAAACTGCACGCGCCTTTCACTTGTTGAAGCCATAGACGCGTCTTGCCTTGCTCCGTGGCATATCGCAGCGGCTCTACCATTCCCGTTAGCGGATTCCAGAGCCGTGGCGTGCCCACACAGCGCACGACGATGCTGCTATCTGATGCTTCTTCACAAGACACATCGTCCGGTGCAAGCACCATATACC
>JAGHRU010000170.1 GCA_018066225.1 Candidatus Equimonas enterica | reverse complement strand
CCATTGGGAAATACGGTCTTGCCTTTGCCGTTGGGCTTGCCATTGTAGAGCGTGCCAGTATATACGCTGCCGTCCTTGAAGGTATGACTGCCGACTTGTATCTTCTGCGCTGATGCGCCGATGCTGCTTGCGCCCAGCAAGAGGCAGGCAGCCAAGAGGGTGTTGGTGAAGTGTCTCATGGGGATAGGTTTAGTTTAGGGTTGGGTGTGTGGTGAGATAGGCTTCCGCTTTCTCCAAGTCTTGTGGCGTGTCGGTGCCTATCGTGGAGAGGTGGGTCAAGCCCACGCGGATACGCAGTCCGTTCTCGAGCCAGCGCAGTTGTTCGAGGCTCTCGGCGTGCTCCAACTGGCCTTCTGGCAGGTCTGCTATGCGCCGTAGGGCATCTGCGCGGTAGGCATAGAGCCCAATGTGTTTCAGATAGCGGTGCTCGGTGAGCCACGATGCCTCTGCCTTGCCGCGCACAAAGGGGATGACGCTGCGCGAGAAATACAGGGCGAAGCCGCGGCAGTCAGTGACCACCTTGGGGCTGTTGGGGTTGGTAAGCGCTTCAAGTCCCATTTCCGGGGTAAAGGGCTGGGCAAGCGTGGCGATTTCCGTCTGCGGATCGTCGAAACAAGTCTGCAAGGCCGTAATCTGCGCACCACTGACAAAGGGCTCGTCGCCCTGCACATTGATGACCACGTCATACGCCCCACCAATGTGCTCCATGGCTTCACGGCAACGGTCTGTGCCGCTACGGTGCGCCGTGGAAGTCATCACAGCCTTTCCGCCAAAGGCTTCTACGGCAGTGTAGATGCGCTCGTCGTCGGTAGCGACGTATGTGTCGGCCACGCACGCTGCGACATGGCGATAGACATGCTCTATGATGGGACGTCCTCCCAAGAGAGCAAGGGGTTTGCCGGGGAAGCGGGTGGAAGCGAAGCGGGCTGGTATGAGTGCTAAGTATTTCATGGCGTCAAAAGGTTAATCGAAGAGGTCTTCGGCCTCGTAGCGTTCGGGAGATTGGTTGTCTTCTCCGCCGCCCGATGTGCCATCCGAGCGGCGTTTAGGTTTCATCTCTTCGGGGATGTCAAACTCTTCTTCTTGATTGTAGAGATGGCGCGGGTCGCGATAGACCTTTGCCATGTAGTAGGCCCAGATGGGGAGTGCCGCAGCAGAGCCTTGACCATAAGCCATACTGTTGAAGTGAATGTCGCGGTCTTCACCGCCCACCCAGCACGCTGTGACGAGGCGCGGCACGTAGCCTACAAACCACGCATCGCTGTGGTTGTTGCTCGTACCCGTCTTGCCCGCGATAGGCGCAGTAAAACCGTACATGCTGCGCATACGAGAGCCTGTACCGTGGTCGATGACGCCACGCATCATGTCTATCATGTAGTACGCACTCTCTTCGCTGAGGACTTCGTTGGTACGCGTGGTAAATTCTGCCAAGACTCGGCCATCGGCATCTTCTATGCGGCTCACGAGCAGCGGTGCACAGCGTATGCCTCTATTGACAAATGCCGTATAAGCACTGGCCATCTCGGCCACGGTGATGTCGCAAGAGCCCAGACAGAGCGCGATAGAGGGGTAGATGCTTGGATTGGCCACGCCGAAGTTGTGCAGCAACTCCACGAGGCGCACACCTGTAGCATCGATGGTGTTCATCAGGTCTGCCGTGACCCAGTTGTTGGACTGCGCCAGTCCCCAGCGCAAAGGCACCATACTGCCTTGCCGCGCATGGCTTGTGTTGCGCGGACTCCACGCTTGTCCTGCGACGGTGTAGGTGCGTGGGCCGCAATAAGCGCGGTCGTCGGGTGTCATACCATCCTGCATGGCGAGCGCATAGACGAAAGGCTTCATCGTCGAGCCGACCTGACGGCGTCCCACCATACACATGTCGTATTGGAAGTATTGGTAGTTTAGGCCGCCGACATACGCCTTGACAGCACCCGTAGCCGGGTCGAGCGACATCATGCCTGCGCGGAGAAATTTCTTGTAGTAGCGTATGGAGTCCATCGGACTCATCAGCGTATCCACCTCACCGCGGTAAGTGAAGACGCTCATCGGGGTCTTCGTGGCGAAGTTGTGGCGAATCTCTTCTTCCGAAGCCCCAGCGGCTTTGAGCTGTCGGTAGCGTTCGCTCTGCCGCATAGCGCGGTCAAGAATTTGTTTAACCTCTGATGATGACAAGTTCTTGCTGTAAGGGAAAGTAGCAGAACCCGCTTTCTCGCGCTCAAATGCCGGTTGCAGATACTTCGCCACGTGAGCATAGACGGCTTGCTCGGCGTAGCGCTGCATGGCGGTGTCGATGGTGGTGTAAATCTTCAGCCCATCGGTGTAAATGTCATAGTGCGAACCGTCGTGCTTCGTGTTCTTGTTGCACCATCCATACAGCGGGTCTGTTTCCCACGCGAGGGAGTCTGCATAGTACTGCTGCTCCTGCCAGGAGGCGTAGGTGCTGCGGTCGGGGCGCTCAGCCATGAGGATGCGGCGAAGATACTCGCGCAGATAGGTGCACGTCCCTTCCTTGTGGTCCACGCGGTGATAGTGCAGGCCGAGTGGTTGTCGGCTGTATTGCTCGGCCTCGGCCGCCGTGAGATAGCCATACTTTGCCATCTGCTGCAGCACGACATTGCGACGTTGGAGGCAGCGGTCGCCCTCGCGGACAGGATTGTAGTACGAAGGGTTTTTGCACATGCCGATGAGCAGCGCAGCCTCGGGCACAGTGAGCGTCTTCGGCGACTTGCCGAAATAGACCTTGGCTGCCGTCTTGATGCCTACGGCGTTGTGCAGGAAGTCGAAGTAGTTGAGGTAGAGGGTGATAATCTCATCCTTGGTGTAGTGACGTTCCAGTTCAACGGCGATAACCCACTCTATGGGTTTCTGCAAAAGGCGTTGGATGGAACTTGATGCTGTCGTAGAGTAGAGTTGCTTGGCGAGCTGCTGCGTTATCGTGGAGCCGCCGCCTGCATTTTTCTGCCCCAGCATACCGCGCTTGACGATGGCACGCCCCAAGGCACGTCCATCGATGCCGCAGTGGTCATAGAAACGCGCGTCCTCGGTAGCGACAAGGGCATGGAAGACGTGCTCCGATATCTCTTCCTGAGCCACGAATACGCGATTTTCGCTACGTGACCATGTACCCATGAGCGCGCCGTCTGCGGAGAACACTTGCGAGGCATACTTACTGATGGGATTTTGGAGTTCGTCGAAATCGGGCATATTGCCTATCCACCCCCATTCGACAAAGAGAATGCCGAGGAAGGCAATGCCGATGATGCCTCCAAAAGTGCTCCAAAGGATACGGATAAACTTGCGACGCATAACGCTATGATGGTGAAGGGTGAAACGACAGTGATGCGGAGGGGAAAGTGTGGTATAGCCCCGTCATATAGAAAGAGAGGGGCTATACCACGAAGTAGAAGGGAGGTTATTAGATGATGTACTGCACGCTGATGCTCTCGTTGTGCATCACGCGGCGAATGGTCTCGGCAAACATGGCAGCCACAGAGAGCTGCTTCACCTTGCTGCATTTGCCGTGGTAGGGAATACTATCAGTGAAGACCATTTCTTCGAGGCATGAGTCTTCCACACGCTCGTCGGCAGGTCCCGACATGATACAGTGCGAAGCGATGGCGCGGACGCTGAGTGCGCCTTTCTCCTTGATGAGTTGGGCGGCCTTGACTATGGTGCCAGCGGTATCGACCATGTCGTCGATGAGCACGACATGCTTGCCCGACACTTCACCGATGACCTGCATAGAGGCCACCTCGTTGGCTTTGACGCGGCTCTTGTTGCAGAACGCCACGGGGCAATCGAAGTATTTGGCGTAAGCACTGGCGCGCTTGGAGCCACCGACATCGGCAGAAGCGATGCAGAGGTCGGGCAGATTAAGCGACTCGATGTAGGGCACCATGATAGTGGAAGCATAGAGGTGATCGACAGGCACTTCAAAGAAGCCTTGCTCCTGGTCGGCGTGGAGGTCCATCGTCATCACGCGATCGATGCCTGCGACGCTGAGCATATTGGCCACGA
>JAGHRU010000015.1 GCA_018066225.1 Candidatus Equimonas enterica | reverse complement strand
TCTGTCCTGGACGTGTTTATCGCAATGAGGCCATCTCGGCGCGAGCACACTGCTTCTTCCACCAAGTGGAGGGCCTCTACATCGACGAGCATGCCTCGTTTGCTGACCTCAAACAGGTGTTGCTGACTTTCGCCCGTGAGATGTTTGGTGCCGACACCAAGATACGTCTGCGCCCGAGTTACTTCCCCTTCACCGAGCCTTCTGCCGAGATGGACATCTCTTGCAATATCTGCGGTGGCGAGGGTTGCGCCTTCTGCAAAAACACGGGATGGGTGGAAATCCTCGGTTGTGGTATGGTCGATCCCGCAGTCCTCGAAGCCAACGGCATCGATAGCACCAAGTACAAAGGCTATGCTTTCGGCATGGGCGTAGAGCGCATTACCAATCTGAAATACCAAGTCAAGGACTTGCGCCTCTTCTCCGAGAATGATGTGCGCTTCCTCGACGAGTTCGTGGCCGCCAATTAAGGCATTTCGCCTTCAAGGCCATTGCTATAAAAAGAAAGCAGCCTCCGTGTTGGAGGCTGCTTTCTTATGTTGTTGTAGGATGGCGATGTGCGCTTAAATGCTCAGTTCGTCAAGGACATGGATGAGTTGGCGGTCCATGAGTTTACGCTTGTCGATGGCATCGACAAACGGCACATAGACGACCTCGTTGTTGCGGATGCCGACCATGACATTGCGCTGTCCCTGCATCAGTGCCTGCACTGCGCCTACACCAACGCGGCTGGCGAAGATGCGGTCGTAGGCCGAGGGCGAGCCGCCACGCTGCAAGTGGCCGAGGATGGAGACGTCATATTCGGGGTATTCCTTGGTGACACGGCGTGCATAGTGCAGTGCGCCGTACTTCGGGCTCTCCGTGACGATGACGATGCACGATTTCTTGGACTTGCGTATGCCACGCTCCATAAACTGTATCAACTGGTCAGCCCCTGTTGAGTCCTCTGGTATGATAGCGGCTTCTGCGCCAGCTGCTATGGCTGCGTTTTGCGCCAAGAAGCCCGCATCGCGTCCCATCACCTCGACGAAGAAAATGCGCTCGTGGGAGTTGGCCGTATCGCGTATCTTATCTACGCATTGCATGATGGTGTTGAGCGTGCTGTCGTAGCCGATGGTGGAGTCTGTGCCGTAGAGGTCGTTGTCTATGGTGCCCGGCAGACCTATACAGGGGAAGTCGTATTCTTCGGCAAAGGTCATCGCGCCTTTCAGCGAGCCGTTGCCGCCAATGACCACCAGCGCATCGATGCTCTCGCGCAGCAGGGTGTCGTAAGCCGCCTTGCGACCTTCGGGTGTCATAAAGCCCTTGCTGCGTGCACTGCGCAGTATTGTGCCGCCAGTCTGGATGATATTGGAGACATTCTCGGTGGTGAATTCCTTAACTTCGCCATTCATTAGGCCTTCGTAGCCACGGTAGATGGCTTTCACCTTGTAGCCGTTGCAGATGGCACTGCGTGTCACGGCACGGATAGCGGCGTTCATACCCGGCGCGTCGCCGCCCGAGGTGAGTACACCGATGCAATGTATTCTGGACATAATGATAAAGGGATTTTAATGATGTAGCCCCGCCCGTGGTGACGGGCGAGGCTAACATAGAGCGGCAAACGGGGCTCGAACCCGCGACCCTCAGCTTGGGAAGCTGATGCTCTGCCAACTGAGCTACTGCCGCAGTAACAGCGCGATGGAGGTGTAGGAACGCTCATCGCGTGCAAAGTTACAACATATTTGTCAATGCACCAAATCCGCAACTCGTTTTGTGCATCTTCGTGTCGTATTTCTTCTGCTTTTGGCTGTTTCGCTTTTAGCGATGTGCTTTGTCATACTTCTCCCATAGGTGTTGCTTCACCACTTTCGCCTTCATCTTTGCCGTAGCTGCAGCGGCCGATGCATCGAGTTTTGCCTCCTCTGCGGCGGAGAGATAGGCGTGGCGAAATCCTTTCTGGCGCTCCCAGCAGCCGCGGGTGAAGTCGGGGAAGGCGACGCTGGCCGAATTGTGATCCATCGACAGCGCACCGAGTTCGGCCAGTGCGCACCACTCGGCGAGGTCATAGACGTCGATGTCGAGCGGCAAACCCGCACGGAGACAATAGACGAGGCGTGAGTCCATGATGTAGTCCATCCCGCCGTGTCCTCCGACCTGGCGTGCATCTGTCTTGTACTTTTGCAGTATCGGGTGCTCGTAGGCGGCTTCGAGAGCGCGCTGTTCGGTTTCGGGTATAAACTCGTGCCCCGACAGGTCGTCACTCTTTGGGCTGATGCCAGCGGCTTTGAGGTCGTCGGCAGACAGACTGTAATGCGGTTCGGGATATTTCGTAGCGTAGCCCTTGCTGCCTATCAGCTTGTAGAGGCGGTTGTAGGGTTGCGGACTCATCGTGTTGTGTTGTATCTCTATGACTTTGCCCTCGGCAGTGCGCATCAAGGTTGTCGTATGATCGCCGTTGCGGAAGTTCGTGCATGGTGCTCCTGTCTTCTGCTCCACCAATGCCTTACCGTGCACCGATTTGGTATCCATTGCCACCAGCGTCGTGATGCGGTCGCCACGATGGATGTCGAGGGCTTGGGCGACAGGGCCAAGACCGTGGGTAGCGTAGATGTCGCCTCTGTTGTCACGGTTGTAGGATAGACGCCAACCGAGTTGCTCTTTCTCCCGAGGGTCTTTCCAGTAGGCCTCCCAGTATGGGTCGAGATTGTGGATGTAGGCACCTTCGGCGCGTATGATTTCGCCGAGTATGCCGTGCTGCTTGATGTTGAGTGCCGTCATTTCGTACCAGTCATAACAGCAGTTTTCGAGCATGAAGCAGTGGCATCGGGTTTGTTCGGAGGCATTGATGAGTGCCCAACACTGGTCGAGGTTCATGGCGGCTGGCACTTCAATGGCAGCATGTTTGCCATGCTGCATAGCGCAAAGGGCGACAGGGACGTGATGACACCAGTCTGTAGCGATATAGACAAGGTCAATGTCGCTACGTTCACACAGGGTTTTGTAGCCCTCTTCTCCGCTGTAAAGGGCTGCTGGTGGGAAGTCAGCTTTTCGCAAAGTCTCTTGGCAGGCTTCGGCACGCTGTATGTCGTAGTCGCAAAGGGCTACGATGCGGACGCCGGGAATGTAAGTCCAGCGGCTCACTGCGTCCGCACCACGCATACCAAGACCAACGAAAGCGACACGTACTTCCGATAGTGGTTTGGCGGTCATGCCCAGTGCGTCTTGCTGACCAGCAGGACGTGTGGGTGTCTCCGGCACAATCGTGCCCTCTTCCCAGTGCCATCGGGTGGTGGAAGATAGGGACTGGCCGTAGATCAGCGTGGCACTTACGAGGCAGAGTAGGGTGGAAAGGAAGCGTGTCATTGGGGTGTGGAGATTTAGAATTCGCTGGTGAAGTGGAAACGGATATGCTGGAAGTCTTGTTGCGCCATTTGGAGCACGTAGCCAGAGTCGGCCAGGAAGACATCGCGGCCATCGCGGTCCTTGGCCATATACTGGTATTTGCGTTTCTTGAAAGCCTCCAATTCGGCAGCGTCGTCGCTCTCTATCCAGCACGCCTTATAGAGGCTGATAGGTTCCCAACGGCATTTGGCGTTGTACTCATTCTCCAAGCGATACTGTATGACTTCAAACTGCAGCTGACCGACTGTGCCAATAATTTTTCGCCCATTGAACTGATTGATGAACAGCTGTGCCACGCCTTCATCCATGAGTTGGTTAATGCCTTTTTCGAGTTGCTTGGCTTTCATCGGATCGGCATTCTCGATGTATTTAAACATCTCGGGAGAGAATGACGGCAAGCCGCGGAAATGCAATTTCTCCCCTTCGGTCAAGGTGTCGCCTATCTTGAAGATACCGTTATCGGGCAGGCCAACGATGTCGCCGGCCCACGCCTCATCGATGGTGCTCTTACGCTGCGCCATAAACTGCGTGGGCGATGAGAAACGCACTGTCTTGCCCTGACGCACATGTAGGTATGGGGCGTTGCGTTCGAAGCGTCCCGAGCACACTTTGCAGAAAGCGATGCAGGAGCGATGGTTGGGGTCGATGTTGGCGGTTATCTTAAAGATGAAGCTGCTAAACTTCTGCTCATCGGGGGCGACGTCTCTCTCCTCGGCGCGTGTGGGACGTGGGCTGGGGGCTATCTTGACGAAGCAGTCCAGCAGTTCTTTTACGCCGAAGTTGTTGAGTGCAGAGCCAAAGAAGACCGGTGCTACTTTTGCCGCCAGGTAGTCTTCCACAGCAAAGGCGGGATAGACGCCCTCTACGAGTTCCAGATCCTCGCGCAACTTGGCAGCATCGCGCTCACCGACGTTGGCTTCCAGTTCGCCCGCAGCATGAATATCTACGGCCACCTTTTCTGTCACCTTCTGCTTGTCGGGAACGAACAGGTCGAGCTGTTGCTCGTAGATGTTATAGACGCCTTTGAAGCGCTCGCCTTGGTTGATGGGCCACGAGAGAGGGCGTACGCTGATGCCCAACTCCTGCTCCAACTCGTCGAGCAAGTCAAAGGGGTCGCGGCCTTCGCGGTCCATCTTGTTGACGAACACGATGACGGGAGTGTTGCGCATACGGCATACGGTCATAAGTTTGCGCGTTTGTGCCTCCACACCTTTGGCGCTATCGACCACGATGATCGCGCTATCGACAGCCGTCAAGGTGCGAAACGTGTCTTCGGCGAAGTCTTGGTGGCCCGGCGTGTCAAGGATATTGACTTTGTAGTCTTCGTAGTCAAATTCCATGACCGAGGTGGTGACGCTGATGCCGCGTTGCTTTTCGATTTCCATCCAGTCGGAAGTGGCGGTCTTCTTTATCTTGTTGTTCTTCACCGCGCCTGCCACTTGGATTTGTCCACCGAAGAGCAGGAGTTTCTCGGTGAGTGTGGTCTTACCAGCATCGGGGTGGGAGATGATGGCAAAGGTGCGGCGACGTGCTATTTCGTTGTTCATTGGCGTGTAGATGTTATGGGGTGTAATAGGTATTTGTGGGGTGGGGGATTAAAATCCAGCCCAGAGTATGTGCCAGTACTTACGGTAGAGTTCGTCCCACTTGACGATGGTCGCTCCGAAAAAGTCGGCTGTGTAGCCGTCAAGATAGGCTGTGGCTGCTGCGGGCGACTCCTGCGCTCGTGCGTTGTAGGTGTCGGCCACCCCAGTCCACTCGCGGGCAGCGCGGTCACGGAAGTAGTCGCGGGCAGGCTCAAGGCTCGTGCGTGTCTTGCCCCAGCGCACCGACGCGAGACGATTGGTGCGGCGGTAGTGCCACAGGGCGGTGTCGTCGCGGTAGGAGTGGTTGCCGCAGTTGCGCAAGAGGTCGGGTAGTGTCGTGTTGCCGCAGAAGATGGGGAAGCGTGGGCTTTGTCCTGGGTTGTCGAGCAACACCCATGCCACGCCACCTACGGCTTCGGGCAAATCGGCGCGTAGTTGAATGACGGTGCTGTAGGCCGACCAAGGCACACTGACGGTGCGGATGTTTTGCATCGTGGTGTCGGCAAGTAGTGCGCCGTAAGTGTTGATTTCGTCGGGGCGCATCCACGGATTGGCCACCATCGTGCCTTGTCGGCCTTGGCTCAATGAGTCGATGCGGCAACTTAGGCTTTTGTCGGTGCCTTCGTAGTAAGCGCCGAGCAGGTTCATCACCTCAGTGACGCTCACCTTGTGGTCGGGCTTGACGCAAAGCGGCAATTCCTCCACGGTGTCGCTCAGGTGCAGCGAAGGCGCGAGAGCGTTCATGATGAAGTGTTCGCGGGTGCTGTAATTCTTGACTTCGTCAAAGTAGTTGCCGCCGCTGTAAGCACGCCAGAACGAGAACTCGCTCTTGCCGTCCCACAGATTGAGGCGCTTGGCCACGTCGAAGACATTGTCGGAAGCCATATAGTTAGCAGTGTCGGAGAGGTCGAGTCGGCCGATGCGGCAGATGTTGGCGCTGACGGCGATAGCGTCGTCGGGGATGCGTACGGCGGCCCATACGCCACCTATCTTCTTGGGTCCCTCGCCGAAGACCTCAAAAATCCATACTTCGTCCTTGTCGGCTATGGTGAGGCACTCGCCCGAGTCGCCGTAGCCGTACTGCTTGATGAGGTCGCCCATAAGGCGGATGGCTTCGCGTGCCGTGCTGCAACGTTCGAGGGCAATGCGGCTGAGTTCTTCGATGTAGAACATACCCTTGTCGTTGCGCAGCGTGTCGCGACCACCGATGGTCGTTTCGCCGATGCCCAGTCGCTTCTCGTTGAGGCAGGGATAGGCCGTGTCGAGATAGCGGTAAGTGTGTTTGGCTTGCGGTATTTGTCCTTTCTCCTTCATGCCGCTACGGTCGGTAGCGTTGAGGGTGTGCATACGTCCTTCCCAAATGGTGGTGACGGTGTCGCGCGGATAGTCGCGCTCGGGCACTATCTGCATCCATGTGCGGTACCACGAGTCGCAGGTGTGGCTGGTCATGACACTCCCGTCGGTAGAGGCGTGTTTACCCACCATGATACTGGTGCAGGAGGTGCGCATCATAGCCTTGCGCTCGGCAGGAGTTAGTTCGTCGGCAAGCGTCTGTGCTTGCATCGTGCATGTGGTGCCCACGAGGATGAGGACAAGTGTAGAGAGTAAGCGTTTCATAGCGTATTGTTAGGCGTTATTTTGTTGCGTGTTTGCGTGAGCGTATATGCTGTGGCATAGGTGATTGATTTTCAGACTATTGGAATTGGCGCTCGCGGTCTGCCCTTGTCGTGCAAACGATCTGCCCTTGTCGTTGAAACTCTCTGGGCAGTTCGTGCAAGCCGTCTGCCCATGTCGTGACGCGGGGCTGGGGCGAGTGCCTTTCTGTGCCTTTGGCTTTGTGGGGATTAGAACGCCTCATTGACGTTGAAGATGAGCCCACCGCCATTTCGGGTGAAGCCGTAGTCGATGCGTACATTGACGCGGTGCTTAAATTCCCAGCGGTAACCGATGCCTGCGTTGGGCAGCAGACGCTGGAAGCGCAGGCCGGAGAAGTCGGGGAAGACTTCGCCAACGCCTACCCATGCCACCGCACCATGACGTCCCGCAATGTGCTGACGCAATTCCACCTGCGCCTCCATCAGGTGCTTGTCGCGGTAACGGCCTTCGTAGTAGCCGTGCAACCTATGCGTCGTGCCAGCCTCGGCCATCTGACTCCATGCGGGGTTGCCGTAGTTGAACAGCGCGTGCATCTCTGCTGCCAGCGTCGCGCCTTGCCACAGGCCATGGTAGGTGCTGAACGTCACTTCCGTAGAGGAGAAACAGTGCTTGCCCGCTAAAAAGCGCGGCGTAAAGGTCTGATCGACCTGCAAGAAGCAACCGCGAGAAGCGCACAGCATGAAGTCGCGTGAGTCGTAGGTGAGCGAGAGTCCCAGCGTCAGGGCGCTGGTCTTGTGTGGCTGCCCCGCAAAGCGGTCGGGAGCATCGGGCAGCGCAGGCCGTATATGGCGCGCCATGCTGTATTGGTAGCGCAGCATAGGGCCGACAAAGGTGCCTGTGGCAACGCGCCAGCCGAAGCGTACATATCCCGTCACCTGCTGGAGGTGGTAGTCGGTCTGTGAGGCGTCATT
>JAGHRU010000142.1 GCA_018066225.1 Candidatus Equimonas enterica | reverse complement strand
CGCATAGGCTGATAGTACGATGTATTGCGACGCAAAGTTACACAATTCTGCCGACACGACCGCTACGCCACGCCACTTTCGGCTTTTCACAGAATATGTCTGCCAAAGATTTGGGAGGAAAAGAAATAATCTGTAAATTTGCAAGCGAAACAACCGCTATCCCTATGAAAAACCGCCACCAACGCCTCGAAGCTCTGCGCACCATCCTCACCACGACGCAGACAGGACGGCAGATGGACATCCTCGCCGCGCTGCACAAATACGGCTTCGACGTCACCCAAGCCACCCTCTCCCGCGACCTGCAAAGCATCAGGGCGGCCAAGATAGCCGACGGCAACAGCGTGCGCTACGCCTTACCCGGCACGCCGCAATACCGCCATATCCCTACTCTGGCAGCGCAGCCCGAGCATGCACGCAACAACGCCTTCACAGGTCTCGACTTCTCTGGCAACCTCTGCGTCATCCACACCCGCCCCAGCCTCGCGCCGAGCATCGCTTACGACATCGACCATGCCCATCTGAGCACCATCATCGGCACGGTGGCAGGCGACGACACCGTGATCGCCGTCATCCGCACAGGCGCTACCGAGCAGCAAGTGATGGCAGAGATAGAGGCCCTCATTCCCGCTGCGACCCGATAGTTTCCCCTTTCCCCTACCATCTATGCCACGCTCTACGCTGACCATCGCCCTATCGTGCCTCCTCTGCCTTGCCTTCGCATGGACAAGTACCGAGGCACAGCCTTTCGCTTTGCTCCCCCAGTCGCTCACCGACCCCGAAGGCGAGCCTGCCCCCGTCCACCCTGTGCCCCACCCCCGCCAGATGGCCTGGCAGGAGACGGAGTTCTACGCCTTCTTCCACTACGGCATGAACACTTACACCGACAAGGAATGGGGCTTTGGCGACGAAGACGAGACGCTGTTTCAGCCCACGGCAGCCACCTGCCCCAAGCAGTGGCTACGCGCCTGCCGCAAGGCTGGGATGCGTGGCGGCATCGCCGTAGTGAAGCACCACGACGGCTTCTGCCTATGGCCTACGGCTACCACGACGCACAATGTCACCCGCGCAGGCAACGCCCACGGTCGCCGCACCAACATACCACGCGACTTCGCTGCGGCTGCCCGCGACTTGGGCATGAAATACGGCTTCTACGTGTCGCCGTGGGACCGCAACAGCGCACACTACGGCACCGACCGCTATGTCCGTGATGTCTTCCTGCGCCAGTGCGCGGAGTTGGCCGAATACGGCAGCAACCAGTTTGAGATGTGGTTTGACGGCGCCAACGGCGGCGATGGCTACTATGGCGGTGCACGCGACAAGCGCAGCATCGACGAGAGCACCTACTATGACGTTCCCAACC
>JAGHRU010000221.1 GCA_018066225.1 Candidatus Equimonas enterica | reverse complement strand
GCAGTGCGCGGGCTTCCTGCGCATACCCGAAGCGCAAAATCCGCTCGACAATACGGCGGTGCATCCCGAGCGTTACGCCCTCGTGGAGCGCATGGCTGCCGATATGGGCACGGACGTGCGCGGGCTCATCGCTGATGCCGAGGTGCGACAGCGTGCGCCGCTGCGACGCTATGTGAGCGACGAAGTGGGGCCGCCCACGCTCTCCGACATCATGGACGAACTCTCACGCCCTGGCCGTGACCCGCGCGGACGGGCAGAGGCTTTCGCCTTCGCGCCCGGCATCCGCACTATCGACGACCTGCAAATCGGTATGGTCTTGCCGGGCATCGTGACCAACGTCACGGCTTTCGGTGCATTTGTCGATGTCGGCATCAAGACCAAGGGGCTCGTCCATGTGTCGCAACTGGCCGACCGCTATGTCAAAGACCCCTCTGCGGTCGTGGCGTTGCAGCAGCAAGTGCGCGTGCGTGTGCTCGAAATAGACTACCGTCGCGGACGCATCGCGCTCTCCATGCGCGGGCTGTAGCGACGCTCTGCCCAGTTAAGATGATTTTACTGCCCATTAAAATCGATTTTAGTGCCCGTTAAAATAAATTACATCGGGCATTGTAAAAAATTATACTGGGCACTATAATAAATTTTACTGCCCAGTAAAAAGAGGTAAAATGCCCAAGACGTAAAAACGATGCTTGCACCAGAGTTTTTTCATCTGCCCTCAGTGATCTCGCTCATGGACGCCGCGCAGTCGGCTGCCTATGCGCCTGCGCCTGAGGGCATCAGCGTGCTGACCGCCGACTTTCAGGCTTCGGGACGTGGCCAGCGGGGCACGCACTGGGAGAGCGAGGCGTGCAGCAACCTCCTCATGGCGTTGCGTTTTGCGCCCGTGTGGTGCGATGCGGCTGAGCAGTTTGCGCTGAGCGAAGCCGTCGCTGTGGCGGTGCATGAGGCCGTGACGCAAAGCGTGTGCGACGCCGATGCCGTCTGCGCCGAAGACTTCTCGCTAAAATGGCCCAACGACCTCTATTGGCGCGACAAAAAACTCGGCGGACTGCTCTTGCAGCACCGCCTCTCGGGCCGACAGGTGGAGCGCACCATCGCTGGCCTTGGCCTCAATGTCAATCAGACGGTTTTCCGCTCCGATGCCCCCAATCCCGTGTCGCTCAGCACCATTACAGGCCATAGCCTGTGCCTCTCGTCCCTGAAGCACGCCATCGTCCGTAGAGTGTGCGCACGCTTGCAGGCCGTCGCCGACGGCGACAGTGCCGCGCTCCACGCAGACTACTGCGCACGCCTCTATCGTCGTGAGGGCTTGCACCGCTTTCGTGATGTGGCGCGTGGCGTGGACATCACGGCAGCCCTCCACGAGGTGTTGCCCACAGGGCGGCTCGTCCTTGCCCTGACAGATGGCACGCTGCGCTCCTACTACTTCAAGGAGGTGGTGTGGTTGTAAGCCGTGCGCCCTATGCCTCTGCGGGTGGCGTGACCTTGAAGACGATGCGCAGATGGCCCTCGGCGTAGCGCGTGCTGGTGATGCGAAATGCGCCGATGTGCTTTGTCGATGGCACATGAGCCCCGATGCGAGGGCAGACATCGTATGTGCCGATGCGCACCAGGCGCAAGGTCTCGCTGGCTTGGGCGGGCAGACGGTCGAGAGCGATGCCTTCGGGCAGGTTGTCGCGCGTCACAAAGTCGAAAGTCACCGGCAAATCGGCTGCTATCAACGCCTGCATTTGCCGTTCTACTTCTGCCAATTGCTCCGCCGTGGGCGGCGTGGCTAACGCATAATTCAGCTTACTCTTTTTGCGCTCTATGTGGGCGTCCCGCGAACGCTCGCAGCCAAACATGCGTACCATCGTCTGGTTGAGCAGATGCTCGGCGGTGTGGGCGGGCGGAAACTCTGCCTTGTTGTGGGCGTTGAGCGCGGGTGTAGTGGTGTTTGCTTCGGTCATGGGCGTTCAGCATGTTGTGATGATGTCCGTTAGCGGTTTGCGCTCCTTGGACGCGGGCTTTACCTCGGGCGCGGGATGGCCTATGGGGATGAGCACAGCAGGCTCCTCTTGCGCGTCCATCTGAAAGAGGTCGTGGCAGAGCGCGGCATCGAAGTTGCAGACCCAGCAAGTGCCCAGTCCTAATTCTGTCGCGGCGAGGCAGAGGTGCTCGGTGGCGATGGCAATGTCGATGTCGCCGTGGGGCTTCTGGTCGCGTCGGCGCACCCATTCTTGGTCGTGGCGTATGCAGCCGATGATGTAGAGCGGCGCAGAGGCAAACCACTCGCGGTGGTAGCACTGGCGCAGCCGTGCCTTGGCTTCTTCGCTTTGTACGACATAGAAGTGCCACGGTTGCAGATTGACAGCAGAGGGTGCGAGGCGCATGCAAGCGAGCAGATAATCGATTTGCTCCGCGCTCACGGGCGTGTCGCTGTACTGACGGACGGAGCAGCGTTGCTCCACGAGTTGTAGGAAGTTCATAGTGGTATGATGAAAGCGTGTGATGTCGGACGGAGGCCGCCGCATGGCCCGATAAAAAGAAAAGTAACCTACTGGCATCCAGCAGGTTACTCACGAGTAGCGCGCTACTCTTTGCGGAGAGGATAGGATTCGAACCTACGAAACCCTTTAGGGGTTTACACGCTTTCCAGGCGTGCCTCTTCAACCACTCGAGCACCTCTCCTTGGGTTGAAAAGTAAGGCTTCCGCAGCGGGCTTTCACCGACGCTGCTTCGGCTTTGCGGCTGCAAAGGTACAAACTTTTTTTTATACGGCAGTGTTTTTTGCGAAAAATGTGCTTTTTTTCTCACTTTTCTTGCCTGCAAGGGATAAAACGCCTACCTTTGCATTGGCTTTTAAGTCCCTTTTACCCTTTATCTCATACTGACTATGGAAAACAATGCTTACGCCGTTAAGCAATTTGACGGCCCTACCAAGCGCCTCGTGCAGACCTTGGACCTCGAAGACCAGCCCGAACTCATCGCCGCCTACCGCCATCTCCATTCAGAGCAAGGGGTGTGGCAGCAGGTGCTCGACAACATCCGTGCGGCTGGCCTCTTGGAAATGGAAATCTATCTCCTTGGCAACCGCCTCTTCATGATCGTGGAGATGCCAGCCGATCTCTCGTGGGATGAGGCTATGACGCGCATGGCGCGTGCGCCCCGACAAGCAGAGTGGGAGCAACTGACGGCACGCTATCAGCGGGCTGCCGCCGACGCTACTTCCGACGAGAAATGGCACCTGATGGAGCGCATCTTCCATCTCTATTGATTGCCTCTGACGAGCGCGAAGCGACAGTCCCCCGATGCGCACGAGATGACAGGCTTTGTAACTGTCATCTCGTGCGCGCGTATATTATATATGGTCGGGGCAAGTGTGCAAAAGGACTATTACGCAGGCTTTTTCTCTTAATTAGTCTTAAAAGCCATATTTATTGCACATAGAGATGACGCCAGTACATGAGAAACATCATAACTTTGCCACCATGAAGAAGTCAACTATCTGGATTGTAGTCGCTGTTATGAGTATGGCTTTTATGGCACTCATCTATATGCAGTGGCGCTATACCAAGGAATTTATAGACGTACGCCGTGAGCAGTTTGACGGTGCGGTACGCCACGCCCTTCATAAGGCCGCGCGAAGCGTGGAACTTGCCGAGATGCGCTCCATCGTGGAGGCGCAGCTGCCCGAAGATGTGCAGGATGAGTGGTCGCTGCAAGACAGTCTGGTGATGACGGAAGCCGTGCCCACGCATCTGCTGTGCGGTAGTGGGTCGCTCATCGACAGCGAGCGCGACAGCAGTTATCAGGCTACGCAGCAACTGCACCGCCGCCTGCGCTTGCGCTATGGCAGCAACCGCGAACTCCTCAGTGCTGCGCTCTCGGCCATCCTCTACGAGCCCAGCAATGCGCCGCTGGAGAAGCGCGTGAACTTTGCTGTCCTCGATCAGCGTCTTTGCACCGAACTCAATGCGGCAGGCATCACCATTCCCTATCACATCATCGTGCGTACGGCGGGTGGTAAAGAGGTGTATCGCTGTGCTGACTATGAGCAGCCCGAAGACGTCATCACCTATACGCAGATACTCTTCGACGGCGAGGGCAAAGGACAGATGGGTGTCCTCACTGTGGTCTTCCCCACAATGAGCCAGTACATCTTCGCCTCGGTGCGCTTCCTGCTGCCTGCCATCATCTTCACCATCGTGCTGTTTATCGTCTTCATCTTCACGATGTACAACGTCTTCCGTCAGAGGAAGTTGTCAGACATCAAGAACGACTTTATCAACAACATGACGCACGAGTTTAAGACACCCATATCGTCCATCTCGCTGGCTGCCCAAATGCTGGCCGACTCCAGCGTGAAGAAGAGCGAGCAGATGACGGGACACCTCACCAAGGTCATCGTGGATGAGACGAAACGCCTGCGCTTCCAGGTGGAGAAGGTGTTGCAGATGTCGATGTTTGACCGCCAAAAGACGCCCTCGTTTAAGCAGAAGAAACTCAGCGTGCATGAGCTGCTCGGCGAAGTGGTCGGCATATTCCGCCTCAAAGTGGAGCAGTCGGGTGGCACCATAGAAACGCACCTCGCGGCTACCGACGACGCTGTCTATGCTGACGAGATGCACCTGACGAATGTCATATACAACCTGCTGGACAACGCCTTGAAGTATCGTGAGCCCTCGCGTCCGCTGCGACTCACGCTCACGACCGACGTAGAGAAGAGTCGCAACCGCTTGCGCATCGCCATCGCCGACAACGGTATTGGCATCAAGAGCGACGAATTGAAGAAAATCTTCGACCGCTTCTATCGCGTCAGCACCGGCAACCGCCATGATGTCAAGGGCTTCGGCCTCGGACTGGCCTATGTGTCGGGCGTCGTCAAGGCGCATCACGGCCAAATCCGTGCCGAAAGCCGTTACGGCGAAGGCACCACTTTCATCATCACCCTGCCCCTGCTGGCAGAGCACTAACCTGCTAATGATAAATAATAACCCATAAAATACTTTTGCAACATGGAAATGAAACAGACTATCTTGCTTTGCGAGGACGACGAAAACCTCGGCATGCTCCTGCGTGAATATCTTATGGCCAAAGGCTATGATGCACTGCTTTGCAGCAACGGCGAAGAGGGACTCGATGCCTTTCGCACGGGCAATTACGACCTCTGTGTGCTCGATGTGATGATGCCTATCATGGACGGCTTCACATTGGCGCGTGAGATACGCATCATCAACCAGCAAGTCCCCATCATCTTCCTCACCGCTCGCAACCTCAAAGAAGACATCCTCGAAGGCTTCAAAATCGGTGCTGACGACTACCTTACCAAGCCCTTCTCGATGGAAGAACTCACCTTCCGCATTGAGGCCATTATGCGTCGTGTCAATGGTAAGCAGGTGCGCGATTGCACCTTCTACCAGATAGGCACGTTCGCTTTCGATGTCCGCAAGCAAACCCTCACCCCGGAGGGTGGCGAGGTCAAGAAACTGACGACAAAGGAGAGCGAACTGCTCAAACTCCTCTGTCAGAATCGCAACGAAGTGATGCAGCGCGACTACGCCCTCAAAACGATATGGATGGACGACAACTTCTTCAATGCACGCTCGATGGATGTCTATATCACGAAACTGCGTAAGCTGCTCGTGGGTGACCCCTCTGTGGAGATTATCAACATCCACGGCAAAGGCTACAAACTCGTTGCGCCAGAGGAAGAAGAAGCCCAAGCATAATCCATTATTATTGTCCGCCCAAACTGATTTTACGATTTGCCACGCGCTGAAAATCAACGATTTGATGCGCGTGGCAGCGTGAGGGACGACCGATGATAGGCAGTGCGGCTTTGGTGTCACTTTTTTTGCCCAAAAAACTTGGCCGTCTCGCAGATAATTTGTAACTTTGCGGCACTATGGCAAAATCTCGCAAAGTAAAGCAGATACGCCTACATCGTGAAGGTACGACTACGCTCTGGCTTGGTTTAGGCATACTGGTGCTTACAGGCATTTTGGGCTTCTACTGTCTGATGCCTCTCTGCGCTGTGGGTTATTTGGTGCTCATGGGCATACTGATAGTGGCCTATGGCATCATCGTCAATTTCTTCCGCTGCCCGTTGCGCATCTTCCCGGGCGATACGTCACAGGTGGTTGTCGCTCCTGCCGACGGCCATGTGGTGGTCATTGAAGAGACCGAAGAGCCCGAGTATTTCGGCGATAAGCGGCTGATGATTAGCATCTTTATGAGTGTGACCAATGTGCACGCCAACTGGTTTCCCGTGGAGGGTATGGTCAAGATGGTGAAGCACCATAATGGTAATTTCCACAAGGCATGGCTGCCCAAAGCCAGTACCGAAAATGAGCGCAGCACAGTGGTCATCGAGACACCTTCGGGGCATGATGTCTTGGTGCGACAGGTGGCTGGCGCAGTGGCGCGACGTATTGTGACCTACGCCAAGCAAGGCGAGGAGTGCTTCATAGATGAGCACATGGGCTTTATCAAGTTTGGCTCGCGTGTGGATGTCTATCTGCCGCTCGATAGCGAAGTTTGCGTGACGTTGCATCAGGCCACTTCGGGCAACGGTACTGTCATCGCCCGCCTGCACCCCAAGACTGCTGACAAGGGTAATAACGCATGAGAAAACATATCCCCAACACATTGACTTGCTGCAACTTGATATCAGGTTGCATTGCCGTGACTTTCGCCTTGGCGCAAATGCCGCAGTTGGCGTTGTGCTTCATCATCGTGGGGGCGATATTCGACTTCTTCGATGGTTTCGCAGCCCGTCTCTTGGGCGTGAGTAGTCCCGTCGGAGCGGAGTTGGACTCGCTGTCCGACGTTGTCACCTACGGCGTTGCTCCTTCGGCGATGGTCTTTGTGCTCATCGCCCGTCTGCTGCCTGCGGCGTTGCCAGAGACGATGATGGGGCTTCAGACTTATTTGCCCTTCGTGGCTTTCGTGATGGCTGCCTTCTCTGCGTTGCGCCTGGCCAAGTTCAACCTCGACACGCGCCAAAAGGGCGTTTTCCTTGGCTTGCCTACGCCTGCCAATGCGTTGCTGTGGGCTGGCGTCGTTGTGGGCGTTTGGGGACAACAGTTTGCCGCTATGTATGGGCTGATAGCCATAGGTGTTGGCCTCTTGGCTTGCTGCTGGCTCTTGGTGAGCGATGTCCCGATGTTGGCTTTGAAGTTTAAGCATTTTGGCTGGAAGGGCAATGCGTTTCGCTATGTCTTCCTCCTGCTCAGCCTCGTCGTGCTGGTGGCCGTGGGGCATCTGGCCTTGGCGTGTGCGCTCATTGTCGTGCTCTACATCTCCCTCTCGCTCTTGATGTGGGCGTTGCATATCGACATCCGTTGATGACGTGCGGCTGTGAGTAGCCCGCTATGACCTTATACAGTAGAAACATATAGACTTTATGAAAATTCTCGGTTGCTTATTGATGGTGCTCTTGGTGGGCGCATTTATGCTTATCGGCGTAGTACGTTTGTTGCTTCGCTCGATTTGGCAGTTCTTCTTCCCTTCATCGGCTGCGCCGAGAGAGCAGAGAGGGGCGGCACAAGATGCGCCAGAGCCCGAAGAGCAGAGGGCAGATGCTGTGCGTCCCAAGATATTTGAGAAGGACGAGAGCGAGTATGTCGATTTTGAGGAAATCAATGAGCCGCAACATTAGTGCCGCTGAGTAAGTCTTACGCTATGAGAGTGCCCGATAAGTTTAAGGAGTACATTTGGCTCGTCAATGCCATTTGGCGGGCTGGGCGCATCACGCTGGACGAGTTGCAGACGCAGTGGCTACGCACGACGATGAGTGAAGGCGTAGAACTTTCGCGCTCCACCTTTTGCCGTCATCGTAGCGACATCGAAGACATCTTTGGTATCTACATCGACTGTGATCGCCGACACGGCTATAAGTACTTCATCGCCAATGAGCATGTGCTCCGTGAGGACACGGTGCAAAACTGGCTGCTCTCCACACTTTCGGTGGGCAATCTCGTCAGCGAGAGCCTTGCCTTGCAAGACCGCATCCTCTTGGAGCATGTGCCCTATGGTGACGATTTGCAGACTTTCATCGAAGCGATGCGGCTGCAGGTGTGCGTTGATGTGACCTATCGTAAGTACGGCAGCGACACGCCCAGTCACTATTGTCTTGCGCCTTACTGCGTTAAGATGTTTCGCCAGCGCTGGTATGTGCTGGGACATTCCCATCTTGAAGCATCGAACGGAAAGCCAGCGCGCGAACACTTGGGGGTCTTTGCCTTCGACCGTATGCTGGAAGCGACACTTACTACACGCGCATTTACACTTGCGGCAGACTTCGACGGCAAGACATTCTTTTCGCAGTGCTTTGGCGTTCTTGTCAATGATCATGTCCCCGAGCAGCGCATCGTCATTCGTGCCTATGGTCGCCAGCGTTTCTATCTCCGCGATTTGCCGCTCCATGCTTCGCAGCAGGAGGTGGGGCAGGGTGAGGACTATGCTGATTTCGCGCTGCTGCTGCGTCCTACGGCCGATTTCGTGGCGCATTTGATGAGTTTGGGCGATAGCGTGAAGGTGTTGTCGCCTGCGTCGTTGGCGGAGGAGATGAAGGCGAAACTGATGCGCTCACTCGCTTTGTATTCGGATTAAATGTCATTTTATGGTGCCGAGCACCATCCTCTTACGGTCTGCCCATATCGTTCGCACGGTCTGGGCAGATCGTTTTTCCTGTTTGGGCAGATAGTTTTCACGCTCTGCCCTTGTCGCTTTGCGTCGCTTCGTGGCTGCGCAGCCGATAAGCGCGTCTTATGGCCGTGTCGTGGCGGATTTTTGTGAAAATTTTGGGCGGAAACTGAATTTTTCTTCACCATGTCCCACGTTTTGACACAACCTCCGCCTAATTTTGCAGCAACAATCCTGATTATTCACTTCCATTCCTACGATTATGCAGTTAGACAAGAAGTTTCTTATGACTTGCCACATTGCTGGCCGTCAGTACTACGATGCCGATGAGGTGTGGCCTGAATTGGCGATTGGCACGCGCCTTACATTGGAGCGCGATGCCGACAACCGCTACGATGGCGATGCCGTCGCCGTTTATTATTCTCGCCCTATTTGTGAAGACACAGGCGAAAAGGAACGTTTCTTGCTCGGCTACCTCCCTTCTGCCGACAACGCTCTCGTGGCCTCGCTCTTGGACATGGGGTGGGGAGAGATTTTGGAGTGCCGTCTTTCGCGCATCAAGCCCGATGCCCACTATGAGGAGCAACTCCATGTGACGTTACACATCAAGAAGAAATAGAGATATACAGATGAAAAAACATTGTCCCCACAGGCCAGTTTAGGCTGTGGGGACTTTGCTTTATCGCATTTCGTGGCGCAGTGAGACGCTGCGCGTGGGCACAAAAAAAGCCGCAGAGGAGTTTCTGCGGCTTGTGTGGGCGCTGAGGGATTCGAACCCCCGACCCTCTGCTTGTAAGGCAGACGCTCTAAACCAGCTGAGCTAAGCGCCCTCGTTGTTTTCAAACGCGGTGCAAAAGTACGGCTTTCTGCTGAACCGACCAAATGTTTTGCCGTTTTTTTTCGTTTTTACCCCTATTTTTTTGCTCTTTCGCCCCATTTTGAGGGGTTGGGAGTGCTAAAATGGGTGTGTTTAGTACACCAGAGAGTGCCGTGGGCAGGGCAATTTTTGTGCCGAAAAAATAGCGGTTGCTGTGTTTTTATGTCCCGCGAAACAAGGAAAAATAGGCAATGTGCTGAAAATGAGCAAATAAGTATCGGAAAATTTGCTCGTATAATAGTTTTTTAGTACTTTTGCACGCGATATTTTTATGATGCCAAGTTCAATGGCAGGTGAATAGCGGCTTTTCCTGCTCATTATTGGTTTCATCTTACCATAATTCTATATGCGAATAAAACAATATCTTCTCGTCTTGGCCTTTACCTTGGTCTTTGTGGGTGCTTTTTCGCAGACGCCAGCACAGCGTGCTTCGCTTCTGTTGAAAGAAAAGTTGCAAAGCATCATTAGCCAGCACACCAAAGTGGGCTACGATAAGATATGGACAGCGTTTGCTTTGACCGATATGCGCTCCGATGGTACGGTGTGGGAGATATACAGCAATACCGCCAATTATGCGTGTCAAACCAAAGGCGAGTATGTCAGTGCCGCCGAAGGCGTCAATTACAATCGTGAGCATGCTGTGCCCCAAAGTTGGTTTCAGAGTGCAGAGCCGATGTACGACGACCTCTTCCATATCTATCCCGCGGATGGCAACATCAACTCGTGGCGCAGCAACAGCCCTTATGGCGAAGTGGCTTCGGCGAGCAAGACGAGTGCCGATGGCTTTTCGTGCTATGGCACTGCCACTACGGAGTGTGGCGCTCCTTGCAAGGTTTTTGAGCCCAACGATGAATATAAGGGCGACCTTGCACGCACCTATTTCTACATGGTCACTTGCTATGGTGACAAAGTAGGTGATTGGAGCGGTGAAGTCTTTGGCCGCAGCGTTGCTCCCGACACATACGTGGAATATGCAGGCTACCCCGGTATGGCCGAGTGGGCACTGAAGATGTTTCTTCGCTGGTCGCACGACGACCCTGTAAGCCAAAAGGAGCGTGACCGCAACGACGCTATTTACAAGTTGCAAGGCAATCGCAATCCTTTCATCGATTGTCCGGGGCTCGAACGCTACCTCTGGTACGATTATCTCGACAAACAATAACAAAACAATAACATCATAACATTATGAAACAAAAATTACTAAGTTCATGGCTTTTAGCCATGTTCCTCGCTTTCTTCGCTGCCAATGCGTGGGGGCAGAAGATTACTACTCTTGCCGGTATTACCAGTGGCAGCAAATACTACATTGGTGCTACCACAAGTTCGAAAGACTACTACTTCTATGTTGATGGGAGTGCGAAGAAAGAATCTATTAAAGGTGCTGCCAAAGACAGTAAGGAAGCTGCTGTCGCGCTTAAATTTACGGCTGTTGAAGGAGGTTGGACCATCCAGTTTGACAGTGGCAACTATTTAGGTTTGAAAAATAGTAAAGATAACGGAGCGGTTCAAGTGGTAGAAGAGGCTGTAACTTGGACAATAGAAGAAGACGCAGGTAAAGGTCTTCTCAAGTTGCATCCCAATGATGACTATTACTTGCAAAAGAATAATAGCGGCACTCAATTTGGATCGTATAAAAACACTCAAACGAATGTTTGGTTAGAGTATGCTGGCACGCCTACTCCTACACGCATACTTAAAAGTATCTATATTGCTGGTACTGCTACTTGTTTGGAGTATAGCGAAGGTGAAGAATTTGACCCTGCTGGTTTGAAAGTAATGGGTAAATATGACACAGGAGATGATACTGAGATTACTAAAGGCATCACTTGGTCGTTTGACCCCGAGACGCTTGCTCTCGGCACGACTTCCGTTGAAGTTACGGCAAAGGTGTATGATTTAACCTCTCCTGTTTTCACTGTCAGTGGCTTGACGGTGAAGGAACTTACTTACGCCAATACCTATACCAGCAATGTGGTGCTTACTACTACGGAAGGCACTTCTGCTTCTACTGCGAAAGTCATTTGGAAAGAAAAGACGTATGATGCCATTAAGGCTGGTACTGGCAGTGCGAAAGGCTCATGTAAGGTGACTATTCCTGCAAACACCAAGACCTTGCACTTCCATGCTGCTGGTTGGAAGGGTGAAAGCGTGAAATTAAGCGTAAACGGTACTGAATATACACTTAAGGCTGATGCTGGTGTAACGAGTAGTTCGCCGTTCACTTTGCAGAACGACCCCGAAGAGTACGACTACTTCACCTTTGAACCTAATGGAGCAACCACCATTACATTTACTGCTACGGAAGGCAATCGCTTCGTCCTCTTTGGCGTCAATGCCGAGCTCGGCACGGCTCCTCAAAAGACGCTGTCTTCCATCGCTGTCAAGACGGCTCCTGCCAAGACGGCCTATGTTGTAGGCGAGAAGTTTGACCCTACTGGCCTTGTTCTTACCGCTACTTATAGTGATGCCACCACGGCTGACATCGCCTATGCTGATCACAAGAGCGAGTTCTCCTTCACTCCTGCGCTTGATGCTGCGCTTGCTGTAAGTGACGAAAGTGTAACCATCACCTATGGCGAAAAGTCTGTGGCGCAGGCTATCACCGTTTCGGCTGATGCCCCTGCTTACGACTCTCTCGCTGACCTCGTTGCTGCTGGTGCTCCTACTACGACCGGCCGCAAGGTGACGGTGACGCTTACTGACGAGGAGATACAGAGCATATATGTTACGCAGAAGGGCTACCGCAATGGCATTATCCTCCAAGTCGGCGAGCAGGAAGTCGAGATATTCAGTTATGATGTCCCCGAGGAATGGGTAGAAGGTGGCACGGTGAGCGGTACGCTGACCAATTGTGACTGGAAGCTTTTCGGCTCGACTTGGGAACTCTGCCCTGCTGACTGGAAAGAACTGACCTATACGGCTCCTGCCGCTTCTGCTGTGCTCGAGAGCATCGCAATCACAGGCACGCCCGTCAAGACCGACTACCAGTGTGGCGCTTCGTTCAGCACCGCTGGTCTCACCGTTACGGCTTACTACGATGACGAAAGCACACGCGATGTCACCGCCGATGTCACTTGGACGATTGATCCCGAGGTGTTCACCGAGACTGGCGACAATGTGCAGGTCAATGTGACAGCGAAGTATGACGAGGAAGACGCGCCTATCTATGTGACCGATGATGCCACCTATTATGTTACGGTGGCCGAGAAGCCCGACTATGTCTTCTACGAGTCGTTTGACCTGAACGAAGGTAAAGGTGGTAACGATGGAGAGTGGTCTGGCAATATCGCCTCCAAGGACATTAAATACGATAATGAAGGCTGGAATGCAAGTAGTGTAAATGGCGCAGACCAGTGCGCTAAATTGGGCTCAGATAGCAAGAAAGGCTCTGCCACTACGCCGACCATCAACTACACTGGCGACCTTATGCTGACCTTCAAGGCTGCCGCTTGGAATGGTGGGAGTGAAAAGACGGCTCTTACGTTGAGCACTTCGGAGAATGCAAAGATATATACCACCAGCGTTGAGATGCAGAAGGGTGCGTGGACGACCTATACCGTATATATCAAGGCTGACGGCGAGTTTACGCTGACCTTCGCAGCCAAACTGACGAGCAACAACCGCTTCTTCCTCGACGAGGTGATGCTCATGGCTGCTCCTGCCGAGGCCATCACCATCTCCGATAAGGCGCTCGACGATGCTTCGGGCAACTACTACGGCACTTACTACACCGCCCTTACCTTCGCCGTTCCCACTGGCTTGCACTGCGCTACCGTCAGTGTGGATGGTGAAGACCACCTCGTGGTCAATGAGTTTGCCGCCGATGCTATCGTACCTGCTAACACTGGCCTGCTCGTATGGGCTGCCGAGGCTGGCACCTACGACATCGCGCTTGCTTCCAGTCCTAACAATACGACAGTGACGGACAACTGCCTCTATGGTAGCCTTGAAGCCGCCGAGACCGTAGCACCTACGGCTGACGCATACGAGTTCTTCAAGCTCACCAAGCCCGAAGGCGAAAACCTTGGCTTCTGGTGGGGTGCTGCCGATGGCGCAGCCTTCGTGAGTGGTGCTCACAAGGCTTACCTCGCTCTGCCTGCTGCTGTGGCAGCCAAGGTCAAGGGCTTTGCGCTCAGCGACCTCACTACCGCCGTACGCACTGCTACGGCATCGGCTGCCGACGCTGCTATCTACGACCTCCAAGGCCGTCGCGTCAGCAATGCCCAGCGTGGCACGCTCTATATCCAAGGCGGTAAGAAATATATTAAGTAACCCATCAACGTAATATAATATGAAAGCATATATTTCCCCCGAGTGTTCCTTAATGGAATTGACGACCAAGGCCTCTTTTCTCTCTGGTAGTGTCGGCGTGCAGACCGGCTCTGGGGTAGGGCGTGAAGACCAAGAAGGCTCCGAACAGTTCGCTCGTCAAAGGATGAGTGGCTGGGATTGGTACGCCGTAGAAGGCGAAGAATAGCATAACCCTCCCATCCCTACCGACACCTCGTGCTGTCGGTAGGGATGCTTTCAATAGCAAATAACATTCAAAGACAATAATATGAAACAAAGATTATTAAGTACATGGCTATTAACCATGTTCCTCGCCCTCTTCGCTGCTAATGCGTGGGGGGGGGACAAAACTTCAACGCTTACTTTTACTACGGCTTGCAGTGGAAGCGGTACTGCTAATGATGGTGTCACCTGGACAGTCACCTCTGATGCTTCAGAAACTACTTTCGATAGTTCGAAGGGCATTCACTATGGAAGTAGTTCGAAAGCAGTTAGTTATTTGACGCTGACCAGTGCGTCTTTTGATAAGCGTATCAAAAAGGTTGTGGTTAATTGCTCCGATGCAAACAAGACGGCTATGGTATCCGTGAAGGTTGGAGGTAATGCATTTGGTACTTCCCAGCAAGAAACGGCCTATAATAATTCGGCCTACACTTTTGAACCAACTACGGAACAATCTGCAACGGTATATAAGGGCGTAATAGTTGTTTCTCTTAATAGGACTTCTGCCAAGAAAGCATTGTATGTCAAGTCTATCGCCGTTACTTATGAGGATAGTGATGAGCCCGCCAAGACGCTGTCTTCCATCGCTATTTCGGGCACGCCTACCAAGACGACTTATATCGAAGGCGATAAGTTCAACCCCGCAGGTTTAGTCGTTACAGGTACATATAGCGATGAAAGTACAGCAGAAATCACTGATGGCATCACTTGGTCATTTGACCCCGAGACGCTTGCTCTCGGCACGACTTCCGTAGATATTACGGCTACGGTGGATGGTATAACCTCTTCTGTTTACACTGTCAATGACTTGACGGTGAACGAGTATGTCCAGACTTGGGCTAACACCTATACAAGCGGTGATGGTATTAAGTTTACTACAGCGGGCACATCTGGCTCTCCTGCGAAAGTCATTTGGGATGAAACGGAGTATGATGCTTTCAAGTCTGGTTCAAGTAGTAGTACAGGCTCATGTACGGTGACTATTCCTGCAAACACCAAGATCTTGCACTTCCATGCTGTTGGTTGGAAGGGGGAGGATGTGACATTGACAGTTGATGGTAAGAGTACTACGTTTAATCTTGTGGCTGATGATGGTGTGACGAATAATTCGCCGTTTACTTTGCAGAACGATCCCGAGACGAACGATTACTTCACATTTGATCCGAAAGGGGCTACCTCTATTACGTTAAAAGCCACCAGCGGCAATCGCTTTGTCCTCTTTGGTGTTAATGCCGAAATGAATGAAGATACCGACCCACCAATCCCCGACTTCATCAAGACCTCGAGCATCAACTTGCAGGTGGGTGACGATGCCTACGATGTAAGCGAATGTCTCAATATCCCCGACGATTACGACACGAGTGTTTACAGTATTACAACGACGATTGATGGCTTGACGGAGAAGGATGGTGAGTATGCTTGCGCCTATCCTTACTTGTCATTCCAGAAGGCGGGTACTTACACTGTGCATGTCATCGCTGCTGCCATAGAAGGCAAATATGCCCAAACGGAGGGCGACATTACGGTTGAAGTCACTGCGCCTGCGCCCAAGTATCTTATCAAATGGAGCGTCAATGGCGAAATCGCGAAGACGGAAACGGTAGAAGAAGGCTCGGCTGCCACGGCTCCCGAGGTCACTGTGCCCGATGGTTACACCCAGAAGTTCATGGGTTGGGTCACCACCGAGACGGTGGATGCAGAAACTGCGCCTGCTTATGTGACTTCCTTCGATACAAATGCCGACATTACCTACTACGCTGTCTTTGCTGACGAAGTGGGCGGTAGTGGCAGTGGCGATTATAAGGGTGTGACGACTGCCTTGACCGACTGGAGCGGTGACTACCTTATAGCGTACGATAAAGAGACCTTCGCTGATGGCCGTATTG
>JAGHRU010000107.1 GCA_018066225.1 Candidatus Equimonas enterica | reverse complement strand
ACTTACTTTAGTAAAGCCAGGCGCGAAAGGGTAAACAAATGCTATACTTTCAATAAAAATGAAGGAACAGTTTTGAAATCGTAGATCTTTTATTGTTGATTGTATAGTAATATTGGAGTGGCCATCGAGGAAACTTTTATTTAAGCCGTAATAGCAACTTAAATTCTGCACATTTTTGTGTTTTTTGTGGTTATATAAGGTTAAAAATGTTAAATTTTCGACTTTATTATCAATTGCAAATTTTTCGATTTCACTTTTCTACCTTTTAAAGTGTATGTCGTTGATATAAAGAAACTTGCAAATACTGGCGTTGTTCGGCCCTTACCTCCGCTCTAATAGGTGATGGTGTGACAGGCATAGTAACGCGTACGTTCGAATTCTGCACAGCCCTCACTTCCCTTACCATTGGTAGCAGCGTGACGGGCATCGGAGGCTATGCCTTCTATGGTTGCACAAGCCTCTCATCACTTACCATACCTAATAGCGTGACAAGCATAGCGGATTACGCTTTCCAGAATTGCACAGGGCTAAAATCCATCACCATTGGTAGTGGTGTGAAGAACTTAGGATTTAGTGCATTCTCTGGTTGCTCTAATGTGGAAGAACTAATCTATGCAGACGGATGCACCGAAGTGCTACAAACTGGGCTGAGAAGCATAACTTCCGTAGTCATGCCTAATAGCGTAACCCGAATAGAAGATAAAGCATTCTTATATTGTTATGCTCTTACCTCTGTCACTATTGGTGGCAATGTAAAGAGTATAGGGGAGTTTGCGTTTGGTGGTTGCTCCAATGTGAAGGAACTAATCTATGCAGAAGGATGCACCGAAGTGCTACCAACGGGGTTGAAGAGTATTAGGTCTGTATCCCTTCCTAATAGCGTGAAGAGCATCGGAGATGACGCCTTCTCTGGTTGCAATGGACTCACGTCCATTTCTCTCCCCGAGAGCGTGACAAGCATAGGAGCAGATGCCTTCAGTTTTTGCAATGGGCTTATGTCCATTTCTCTCCCCGAGAGTGTGAAAAACATAGGAAAGGCAGCCTTCCAGTATTGTAAATCTCTAACCTCCGTCACCATAGGCAGCGGAGTGGCAAGCATCGGAACTCGCGCTTTTAACGGTTGCGAGCGCATAAAGGAGATTTACTCTCTCAATCCTATGCCTCCTACTTGTGCGTCAGATTTCCCTGAATGTGTCTATAAAGCAGCAACGCTCTATGTCCCCGATACTAACGATGCACTCGCCCGCTACAAGGCAGATATGATATGGCAGAAGTTCTTTGCAATCAGCGAAGGCCTCGTCGCGCCGACGATAAGCACCAAGCCCCAACGCATCTACAACCTTGGTGGCCAGCGCACAACAGGCGCAGAGCACGGCATCTACGTGCTGCAGCAGGCAGATGGCACGGCCAAGAAAGTGATGAAGCGTTGAAGCCATAGGTACAAGACGAAAACGGCCGCCGCAGAATGATTGCTCTGCGGCGGCCGTTTGCTTCGTCAATATCCAAGCAGCTCTACTTTGTATCGAAGCCGAATATGTCGCAGTAGAAATCCACGACCTTCGCATTGTCGGTAGTGAAGAGGGCTGTGGTGTTAAACTTGAACCTGCTTATTTCCTTCTCTTTAATGTCACAAGTTCGGCATCTGCTCCGTCCTTACTGTATTCACTAACGAGGATGAACTGCTCACAGCAGGCGATGCCATAGCATTTGTCGTCAGACTTCAAAACCTGATTACCCCAATAGGTGGCGTTGTCATCAAGCAGTTTTACCTCATTTCCATTGATGTTGTATGGCTGATTGATGAAGGAGCCTTGAAGGACGAAGAGATTATCAATGTGAAGGCCAGGGATGCAGAGGGCGTTTACCTCTTCGATGTACAGATTCTTCATTGGATGGTTAGCGTGTGGGAGGTTTGCATCATCGCCTTTCCAGCGCTTCAATGTTGGATAAAACTGACGCAGCACATCCTTGTACTGGCAAGCAGTGAGGTTCTGACCTGTGTTCTTGTTGTATTCCTCAACGAACATTGAGCAATATTCCACCATCTGTTCCATGGTAAAATCACCAGTGAAGGCGCCATCCTTATAGCAGTAGATGCAGTAATCTTCGTTCTTTGAACCATCGGCATTTGTACCGAGAATATCATCGGTCAGAGGCATGCCGCAACTCTGACAAAATTTCTGTTTCATAGTTTGTCTTTTTGAAGGCTGTATTATCGATGCTTGGCCTACTCCTTCTTGATACTGACATCGCGGACTTGCACTGGCATATACGGCAGGAGTTGTGAGCCGTTGCAGATGACCTTTTGCCCGTCTTGCCCTTTGAGGAAGAAGAAGAAGTTCTTGGTCATGCTGCGTGTGCGCGGATCGGTAGTGATGGCATAGACGCTACGCAAGAGAGGGTAGTCGGCCGTGGCGATGTAGTACTGGTAGGGACGCACGAAGTTGGCATATACACCGCTCTCACGGCTCACGCACATGACATTGACAGCGAGGTCGCGGAAACTGGACAAAGCAGGGCTGCCTGCTTCTTTCAGCCAGTCGGTGCCGACGACGCCGATGATGTCGGGATTGTCCTTCACCATGCTGATGACGGCGAGGTTGCCACCTTGGGCATAGATATTACCGCTGAGGTCTTTGCCGCCGTTGAGGGAGTCCTTCATGAAACGCACCGTCGATGAGCCACTATGGTCGAAGACGATTTTGAGTTCACCGCGTTTGCTGCCGTGAGAGAGTTGCTCCCAGCGCGTAATCTTGCCCGAGATGATGCCCTTGATTTCGTCCAGCGTGATGAGCGAATCGGGGTTGGACTTGTGGGTGATAAGGGCAAAGGCATCGGTGGCGATGATGTCGTGGCGCACCTTTAAGTTGTGGGTGCGCACGATGGCTTGCTCATTGTCGGAGAGGCGACGCGTGGCGATTATCATACGCACACTGTCGGCGCACAGCATCCTGACGACGCTGTCTTCGCTCATATAGGTGGGATACATAGCGGCCTCGGGATGCTTCTTGCCGAAGAGGTCGATGAGTTCGTCGGTGATAGGACGGAACGTCTCGTCCACAGCGACATACACATCGTCCGACTTCAAGTAGTCGAGCGTCTTGGTCGTCTTGCTGCCGCATGCTGTCAAGAGGCAGAGGGCGGCAACTATCAGGGAACAATTTCTCATGATATAGGGAGTTAGGACGTACTTATAAGTGAAAAAGCTGCGCCAGGGGCGCGATGCCCGGCGCAGCTTTGGGAGTTATGCGTTACGCTTCCAGCCTATTACTGGAGTACGAAGCGTACGGGGAGAGTGTACCAACATTTCACAGCCTTACCTTGCTGCTTACCGGGCACGAAGCGGGGAAGGCTCTTGACCACGCGGACAGCTTCGGCATCGCAGAGGCTGTGAAGCGATTTGGCCACCTTGACCTCACCAACTTGACCGTTTTCGAGCACGACGAACTTCAAAGTAACTTTACCTTGAACGCCTTCGTCTGCTGCGGCAGCAGGATACTTGATGTGAGAGTTGATGTAGGAGAGCAGTGCGGATTCACCACCAGGGAACTGAGGCATTTGCTCCACGACGGTATAGACCTTTTCGGGGGCTTCTGCCATCTGGTGAGTTTCGCCACCAGTCTGAATCTTGTCGG
>JAGHRU010000109.1 GCA_018066225.1 Candidatus Equimonas enterica | reverse complement strand
ATGTTTGCCTACGGCTTCCTTCAGATTCCACCTCACGATGGACACCCTTGCTTTCGGCTGTAGCCTTCCCACTGTCAGGGCGGCTTGGGGACTTGCACCCGTTAGAATACGTTCGTGCTGGGCGAACAAAAAAAACGGCTATCGCTGTGATTTGCGATAGCCGATTTTGTTTTATCGTCGTTTTGTGTGGTAATCCTCAAAGACATCAAGCAGATTGAAGGCATTTTCTATGTGCTCTATCTGTACCTGAGTCTCAGGCGTGCCGACTATGGCGATGATGTCATAGCGCGTCATACGGTTCTCCTTGCGTGACATCATCTTATATGCAGTTGCCGCCTGCACTATGCGGCGACGCTTGTCGGCATCGACGGCCTCTGACGGACGGCCATAGTCTGCCGTGGAGCGTGTCTTGACCTCGACGAAGACAAGTGTAGTATCGTCCTCGTCAATGCAGACAAGGTCGATGTCGGTCTTGTCATAGCGCCAGTCGCGATGGCGTATATACCATCCTTTCTGCTCCATGTATTCGGCAGCCACCGACTCGCCCCATTTTCCTAAGTCATTATGTAAAGCCACGGTCTTGCTTCGCTTGAAGGTTAAGAGTTAGCGGCTCGCTTCCGCTATGCCGCTGTTACATTAATACAGTTTCACTATATCTGCGTTCTTGTAGTAGTGCATCAGTATATCGCTGTAGCTGAAGCCTTTGGCGCCCATCACGGCAGCACCTATCTGACATAGTCCTACGCCGTGTCCCCAGCCTTTGCCGCACAGGACGAAAGCATCGCCGTCATCTTCAATGTCGAAGGCGGAGCTATAGAGATGGGAGTCGGACAAGGCACGACGGATTTCAAGTTCCTTGCCTATGATGACGCTACGCTCCGTGCCAATCATCTTGAGTTGCGAGATGCGACCACTCTTGCCACGCTCCACAGGTTCCATTGCCACGATGTCGCCAAGGTCGAGGTGTAACTTGTCTTTCAGTAGCTGACGTACCTTTGCCTTCGTGATGCGTACATTCCAGTGGTAGAAGTCGTTGGTCTCCCGGTCGTAGTCATTGAGCACCTGCTGTAGCACCGCCTTGTCGGTGGTGTTGCAGTACGGGTCGCTGACAGCCAGGAGATATGGCTTGGTGATGTTGTCCCAGTAATACTTATATTCCTCGGTGATGCCACCGCAGCACTTTGAGAAGCGGGCATCGCATATCTCGAGTCCTACTCCATCGACGTTTGAGACGAGCACCTCACCGCAGTGACGGATAGCCTCGCGGACGTATGGAGACG
>JAGHRU010000077.1 GCA_018066225.1 Candidatus Equimonas enterica | reverse complement strand
TCGGTGAGTAGTTTCATAGGATAAAGCAGGGGCAAAGGGCAAAAATCCCACAATGCCACTGCAAAAATACGAAATACTTTCCGAATAATTTGTTACTGTACGGATATTATTTTAACTTTGCGCCGATTTAGCACACTCTCTGCCCTATGTTGTATCTCATTCCTACCCCTGTCGGCAATCTCGAAGACATCACGCTGCGTGCGCTCCGCTTGCTGCGTGAAGTCGATGTCGTGTTGGCAGAGGACACGCGTACCTCGGGCATTCTGCTAAAGCACTACGACATTGCTACGCATTTGGTGAGTCACCACAAGTTCAACGAGCATCAGACCGCAGCGCAGTTCGCGGCGCGTATGGCTGCGGGCGAGACGATGGCGCTCATTACCGACGCTGGCACGCCAGGCATCAGCGATCCCGGCTTCATGCTGGTGCGTGCCTGTGTGGAGCGTGGCGTAGAGGTGCAGTGCCTGCCCGGCGCCACGGCTTTCGTGCCAGCCCTTGTGGCCAGCGGGCTGCCGTGCGAGCGTTTCACCTTCGAGGGCTTCCTGCCTCAGAAGAAAGGGCGTGCCACGCGACTGGCGGCCTTGGCCGAGGAGGAGCGCACCATGATATTCTACGAAAGCCCTTACCGCGTCGTCCGGACGCTCGGCCAGTTTGTAGAGGTCTTCGGGGCAGAGCGGCGTTGCAGTTGCGCCCGTGAGATTTCCAAGCTCCATGAGCAGAGCGTGCGTGGTACGCTATCCGAGGTCTTGGCGCACTTCGAGCAGTGTGAGCCGCGTGGCGAGTTCGTCATCATCGTCGAGGGCTTCGCGCCGCCCAAGCGGGCAAAGAAGACGCGCGAGCCCGCCAAGGACGCCGACACCTCTGCCCAGTGAGTGCCATTTCATTGCCCAGTAAAATAAATTTTAGTGCCCAGTAAAATCAAATTATCACCAAGCATAACATTTAATGCCTTATGAACAAGATTTTAACCCTCAGCCTCCTTCTCCTGACCGTTTGCCTTTGTGCCTGTGAGACCAAGCAAGAGAAGCAAAATGCGTTTGACGACCAGCAGCAAGCCTACATCGATAGTCTGCGCGGCGTCAATGAGCAACAGGCCAACGAACTCGACGACATCCTCAACACCATGAGTGAGGTACAGGAAGGCCTGCGCCTTATCGGTGAAGCCGAAGGCCGCGTCCGCGTGGAGCGCAATCAGGGCGAAGGTGCCAACAAGCAGGCTCTCATTGAAGACATGGCCTACATACAGCGCACCATGAAAGAGAACAAAGAGCGCATCGCCAACCTACAACAGCAAATCAAGACCACGTCCGCGTCCAACGCCAAGGTGAAGCAGACGCTCGAGGCACAGGTCGCTGGCTTGCAGGAGCAGATGGAGGCTGCCGAGAAGGAGATAGCCGCCTTGCGTGAGGAACTCGCCAAGAAAGACATCGTCATAGCAGCCCAAGGCGACAAAATCAATGCGCTGGAAAGCAATGTCACCACGCTCTCGCGCGACAATGAGCAGAAGGCGCAGACCATGGCCAAGCAGGACGCTGACCTCCACACCGCTTATTATGTCTTCGGTACGAAGAAAGAGCTGCGTGAGCAGAATATCCTGAAGAAGGGCGATGTCTTCCGCGACGGCATGGTGCGTAGCGACTATTTCACCAAGATCGATATCCGTGCCACGAAGACCATCAAGCTCTACTCCAAGAATGCCGAGTTGAAGACCACGCACCCCGCAGGCAGTTACACGCTCGACAAGGACGGCCAAGGCCAGATGGTGCTCCGCATCTCCGACCCCCGCAAGTTCTGGAGCGTGAGCAAGTACCTTGTCATCGTTGTCAAATAGTATTATTACTGCGCTAAAATCATAGACTGTATGAAAAAGACTCTCGTAGTAGTGCTCTCTGCCCTGCTTGTGCTTTCGGGCTGTGAGAGCAGTAGTCAGTTGCACAATGCCCTCTGGGGCAGTAGCCTCGGCGGTATGTTTGGCTCTTGCATCGGCGGCATTGTCGGCGGAGGCCGCGGCCACGATCAAGGGGCTGCCCTTGGCATGATAGCCGGTGCTGTGGCTGGTGCTGCGGCTACGGCGGCCACCGAAAAGCATGAACGCGCAGAGCGTCGTGCTGGTGCTACCACGCCCACCTATCGCGGCGCGGACGACAGCGATGTGTCGTACCGTACCTACGCCTCCGATCGCACCTATGCGCCTGCTTCGCCATGGGAGTCTCTGGAAATCACCGAGGTAGCCTTCTCCGACGCCAACGACAACCGCTGTCTCGACGCCGATGAGCATGCTTACATCTCCATCGATATCTACAACCGTGGTGCGAGCGATATCTGCAATGTGGCTCCCATCATCAAGTGCAGCAACAGCAAGGTGACGCTCTCGCCGACGGCCATCATAGAGCGCATCCCTGCCGGAGAAGGCGTGCGCTACAAGGTGGCTGTGGTGGCTGGTAAGTCGCTCCGTGACGGCACGCTCACCTTCACCGTGAGCTTCTGCAACGAAGGTGGTCAGAAGGGCGTGACGGCCAAGACTTTCACTATCGCCAGTCGCCGATAGCCATCGTATCATCTCTTGCGTCCTGACCCGTGCTGCCGTGGTGCTCTGTTGCTCTGCGTCAGCACTGGTTGGGGCGTTTCTTTTTGTCCAGTTTGTCCTATGGCTACATTTCTCATCCTCTTGCAACTCGTCATCGTCTTGGCGATGATTTTCATCGGTGCGCGCGTTGGCGGCATCGGTCTGGGCATCTACGGCATGGTGGGTTGCCTCATTCTCATCTTTGGCTTCGGACTTCCGCCCGGCAAGTTGCCCATCGATGTGATGCTCATCATCGTGAGCGTCATCACGGCCGCTGCTGCGCTGCAAGCCGCGGGGGGCTTGGACTATCTCGTGGGTCACGCTGCGCGTTTCCTGCGTCGCCACCCCGACCAGATTACCTACTACGGTCCGCTCACCACATGGGCCTTCTGCCTGGTGGCTGGGACGGCACACACTTGCTACTCGCTGCTGCCTATTATCAGCGAAATCGCCACAGCGCGGCGCATCCGTCCCGAGCGACCGCTCAGTGTTGCCACAACGGCCGCTTCGCTCGGCATCACGGGCAGTCCCGTCAGTGCTGCCACGGCTGCTGTCATCAGCACCGACCTGCTCGGTGGTCAGGGCATAGAGTTGCGCCACATTCTGCTGGTCTGCATCCCTGCCAGCCTCGTCGCTATCCTCGTGGCGGCTTTCGTGCAAAATAGGGTGGGGTGTGAGTTGGAGCAAGATCCCGAATATCAACGCCGTGTGGCAGCAGGCGTGCTCCATCCCGAGCGCGACGACGCCTTGCTGGAGCAGATGATGACGCATCCCGCGCCCCGTGCCCGCTATGCCGTGTGGGCGTTCTTGGCGGGCGTAGCCGCCGTTGTCCTCTTGGGCTGTGTGCCTACGCTGCGTCCGTGCTATACGGGAGCGGACGGCTTGAGCGTGCGGTTGCCGATGGCCGAGACCATCGAAATCGTCATGATGAGTACGGCCGCTCTCATCCTGCTCGTGGGCCGCGCCAGCGTGAAAGCCGCTGCCAGTGGCTCTGTCTTTGCTGCGGGAATGAACGCGCTGGTGGGTATCTTCGGCATCGCTTGGATGGGCGATACGTATTTTTGCGGCAATATAGATTTCTATCAGGCGCATATCGCAGGGCTCGTCACGCAGTATCCTGTGCTGTTTGCCCTTGCTCTGTTTGTGATGAGCATCATGCTGTTTAGTCAGGCAGCAACGGTGCGCACCTTGTATCCCTTGGGCTTGGCCTTGGGATTGTCGCCCTTGTCGCTGGTTGCTATGTTTCCTGCCGTCAATGGCTATTTCTTCTTTCCCAACTACCCCACGGAGGTCGCCGCCATCAACTTCGACCGCACGGGCACAACCCGTATAGGCCGCTTCGTCATCAACCATAGTTTCCAACTCTCGGGCTTCATCACTACCGTGGTCAGCATCGCCGTCGGCATGCTTATCGCGGCGTGTTTGTAGCCGCTTACTTTGTGGCAAAAACTATCTGCCCAGACCGTGAAAACTATCTGCCCGGACTGTTCGCACGATTTGCGCAGACCGTTAAAACTATCTGCCCAGACCAGAAAACCCCTATCTTCATCTATGCTTAAAGTCCTCTCTTTCTTAGGTTTACTGACTCTGACAATGGCCGCCTACGCCCAGCCCTTTTGTGTGGATCACGGTCCCTATTTGCAGTGTCCTTCTATTGATGGTATGACGGTGTATTTCACCACCTCACAGCCCGCGTTTTCCTACGTCGAGGTGCGCGGCGGCGACTGCGCTACGCCGCGTCGCTATGTCCCTTGCGAGGCTGGGCTGTATATGGCCTACAACACCCGTAATGTCGTGCCACTGACGGGGCTTCGCCCTGCCACGGCGTATGCTTACCGCATCGTGTCCAAGCCCTTCAAGGAATTTCGGCCTTATCACATCGTCTTCGGCGACAGCATCGTGACGCCGTGGGAGACCTTTCGCACGCTCGACGACAAGGCCACTTCGCTCACGCTGCTTGTCCTCAACGACGTGCACGGCGACGCTGACAGGCTGCGCCGTCTGCTCGACATCTTCCCCTTGAAGGGCGTGGATCTCGTCGTGTACAACGGCGATATGGTCAATTATCACGAGCAGGAGAGTGCGCCTTACGGCTGTTTCCTCGATGTCTCTACGGAGGTCTTCGCACGCCGTCTGCCTTTCCTCTATCTGCGCGGCAACCACGAGACGCGCGGCTGCTTGGCGCGCGACTACGCCCACTACGTTGGTACGCCCAGTTCTCGCCTCTACCATGCTTACTACATCGGCGACTGCGCCCTCGTGACCTTTGATACGGGTGAAGACAAAGCCGACTCTACGGCCGTCTATGCCGGATTGTGTGACTTCGATGGCTACCGAGAGGAGCAGGCGCGATGGTTTGCCGAGGAGGTGATGACCGATGTGCGGTTTCAGCAGGCCAAGCACAAAATCGTCTTGATGCACATTCCGCCCATCATCACCCCCAATATCCCCGCAGGCGAAGAGCACGGCAACGCGCTCCTGCATCGCCTGCTTGTGCCGCTCTTCAACGCAGCAGGCGTGCAGTATTGCATAGCAGCACATGCGCACCGCTACGGGATGTATGAGCGGGGAACGCAAGGCTGCGACTTCCCCGTGCTCGTCAATGACAATCACAGTGCCCTTTTAGTCGAAATAACGCCGCAGGGCGTTGCTACGCATATCATCAACGACAAGGGCGAGTCGTTGCAGCAGCGTAGGGATCAATAAGCCTATGGGTTTTACCAACCATAGGGCATAAAGGGCGTCATCATGGGGATGCCGCCCCAGTAGGCGGGGCCGTCGGCGTGCTCCACCGCCACTTGTATCATCGCCGACTCACCGATCTTAAACGACGCTCCCGCGCCATAGCGGTCGCCACCTGCCATAGGGAGCATAGAGAGGCCGGGATAGTAGCGATTTCGCTCGGGCAGAAAGGACTTCACGCCATAGGCGAAGACAGAGATGCGGTCGCTGATGGCGTAACTTACGAGGGCAGCCACGCTGGCATCGCTGCGCTGCGCCGCGCCCCAGTTTTGGTGCTGGGCCAGCAGACCTGCCGACACCGTGAAACCGTGCCCCAAATGCCGCGTGAAGGCCAAGGCTAAATGCTCGCCGAAGCCTACCCCGTGGGGCGCGTGCTTGCCCCATCCCACGCTGGCCGACAGCCCCACGGTGGCGCTCAGTCCTTCGCGTGGCTGCCAGAGGTTGGCGTATGGCCGTGGCGGCATCATCGGCGTTAGCGGCGCGTAAGAGGCAGGGGTGAATACGTCATCGGGCACGAGGGCGTCCGACGCTTCGGCGGGTAGGGACTGCACCTCGGGCTCTTCTGTCTGCGCCGCTGCGGAGAGGGCGGAGAGCAGGAGGGCAAAGGTGAGCACGAGAGTGGACAAATGTTTCATGCCGCAAAGGTACATAGTTTCTGCCAAAAACCTTCGCTTTGTTTGTGTAATATATCTTATATTTTGTGAAAAGGCATAAAAACTTTGACAACTTCCCCGTTTTCTCGGAATTTTTCGGTAACTTTGCAGTCACTATTTCCGCAGTTTCTCACCCTCAACGCCACGCATCATGCTCCGTCCTTTCCACTTTCGCCGCTTGTTTCGCCAGTTGGTCTGCCTCGCCATTGCCTGCCTCGTCGGCATCTCGTGGGCTGCGGCCGAAAACTGGGATAACGCCGCCAAGACCTTTACTATCGTCCTCGATGCTGGGCATGGCGGTCACGATGCAGGTGCTGTCGGCAAGTGCTCCAAAGAGAAAGACATCAACCTGCGCGTCGTCTTGGAGTTGGGACGTATGCTCACCGCAAATTGTAGCGACGTCAAGGTCATCTATACGCGTCAGACCGATGTCTTCATCCCGCTGCAACGCCGCGCCGACATCGCCAATAGCAGCAAGGCCGACCTCTTCGTCAGCGTCCATACCAATGCGCTCCCAGCAGGCCGCATTGCCTATGGCAGCGAGACCTACACCATGGGTATGGCGCGCGCAGCCTCCAACCTGGAAGTCGCTAAACGCGAGAACGCCGTCATCACCTACGAGAAAGACTACAAGACCACTTACGCAGGCTTTGACCCCAACAAGGCCGAGAGCTACATCATCTTTGAGTATATGCAGGACAGCTACATGAAGCAGAGCGTCGATTTGGCTTCCTGCATACAGCAGCAGTACGTCCGTGAGGGACGCAAGAACAAGGGCGTGCATCAGGCGGGCTTCCTCGTGCTACGTGCCACCACCATGCCTGCCGTGCTCACCGAACTGGGCTTCATATCTACGCCCGAAGAGGAGGCCTATCTCAACAGCGACGAAGGCACAAAGGCGCTGGCGCGCAGCATATACAACGGCATCCAGAAGTACCGTGGCGAGAAAGTCGCCGCCCTCGACGCGCCTGCCATCGTGCATAGTGACGCGCCTGCCGTGGCTGGGAAGCAGAGCGTGAAGCCGATAGAGGTGGCCGAGACACAGCCGAAGCCAACGCCTGCCGCGCCCAAGCCGACGACCACGCAGCCCGTGATGCCGCAGCAGCCTGCCCTGCTGGGCAACGAAAATCCCGCAGCCTATGAAGCCAAACAGCGCGCAGCAGCGCAGCAGCCTCCCGTCTTCAAGGTGCAACTCCTGGCTTCCGACCGACGCTTGCGCCTCGACGACCAGCACTTCAAAGGGCTCGACGACATCGACTACTACGAGGAGAACAACCTATATAAGTACACTTGCGGCGCATCGGAAGACTACAACACGATAAAGCACCTGCAACGCAAAGTGAGCGAAAAGATAAGTGGAACATTCATCGTTGCCTTTCAAGGCGGCAAACGAATAGACCTTAAAACTGCCATTTCCCTAAGCAAACAGAAATGAAGACCTATTTCACGAGAGAGGTTAAGATAGCCTTGGCGGCCATCATTGCCGTTGCCCTGCTCTTTGTGGGCATCAACTTCTTGAAGGGCGTCAATATCTTCAAGTCGAGCAACACGTATTACATCAAGTTTAAGGACATACAGGGCCTGACCAAGAATGCCGCTGTCTATGCCAACGGCTACCCTGTCGGCATCGTGCGCGACATAGACTACAATTACAGCGATAACGGCTGCGTCGTCGTGGCCGTAGAGCTCGACAAAGCGATGTATGTGCCCGTCGGTACGCACGCAGAGCTCGAGAGTTCGCTCATGGGCGGCATCAAGATGAACCTCCTCCTCGGTCCCGACCCCACGCGTCACGTAGCGCAGGGCGACACAATAGAGGGCGGCGTGCACCAAGGGGCACTTGATCAGGCGAGCAACCTCATCCCCGTGGTGGCACTTATGCTCCCCAAGCTCGACAGCATACTATACAACTTCAACCGTCTGAGCGCCGACCCCGCCTTGGCACAGACTTTGAGCAACGCGGCTGCGCTGACAGAGAACCTCAAAAGCACTTCGGCGCGCCTCGACGCGATGATGCAGAGTGACGTGCCGCAGATGATGGCGCATCTCAATTCGGCCACTGGTCATATCGACCAAGTGGCAGCCTCGGCCGCGCGTGCCGATGTGGAGCAAACGATGCGGGAGTTGCAAAGCACGGTCAGCAATCTGAGTCGCCTCACAACGCAGGCGCAGGGTATGCTCTCCGACCTCAACACCAAGGTCAATAGCAAGAACAATTCGCTGGGCTTGCTGCTCAACGATCAAGGGGTCTATGACAATCTCAACAGCACCATCCGCAGTGCAGACTCGCTCTTGACCGACTTCAAGTCACGCCCCGGGCGTTACATCCATTTTAGCGTCTTTGGCAAGAAAGACAAATAGGGCAGTGTCGCCATGCGCGCTGCGTAGCCCATGCGTTAAGGGTTTAAGGGACGCAAGGCAGCCACAGTGCTCCGCCACGCCCTTAAACCCTTAATCGTTGCAGCCTATCACCCCGAGAAAATGCCTATGTTTGCAGAGCAGATACGTCTCATCCGCTGTGAGTATGACTACGAGCAGCGCGAGTATCGCCGTGCCACCGAGCAGCGTGGTGTGGCGGCTATGGCGCGTCGTGGCGACTGCTGGAGCAGTGTGCAGATAGGCCGCGCCTACTACAATGCCCTCGACCGCCTCGTGGTAGAGGTGGAGCGGCGCGAGGACACGGGACGTGAGCACAACTTCGAGTATGGCCGCAGCGTATGTTTCTTCGACAGCGATGCCAGCGGTGGACTGCGCTATCTCGACTTCGCTTGCACGGTGTCGTATGCCGAGACCGACCGCATGGTGGTCACGCTACCGGGCGAAGAGGCTCTCGCGCGGCTGCGTGCCTTGCAGCGTCCAGCGGTGCAGGTGCATTTCGACGCTACGACTTACCGCTTGATGCTCGATGCGCTGCGTGCCGTGGCCGAGGCCAAGGGCGATCGCTTGGCGCATTTGCGCGACGTGTGTCACACCGCTACGCCTGCTGCCTTCTCTGCCAAGCCTGCTGTGCCAGTGGCTCTGCCGTGGCTCAATGCCTCGCAGCAGCAGGCGGTCGGCGATGTGCTCCGTGCCAAGGACGTGCTCATCGTACATGGTCCGCCAGGAACGGGCAAGACGACGACGCTCGTTGAGGCCATCAGCGAGGTGCTGCGCCGTGAGCCGCAGGTGCTGGTGTGCGCGCAGTCCAACACCGCGGTCGATTGGATCAGCAGCCTCCTGGCCGACCGTGGCATAGAGGTGCTGCGCATCGGCAATCCTACCCGCGTCACCGACGCGATGCTCTCCCATACTTATGAGCGCCGCTTCGAGGCCCATGCCGACTATCCGCAGTTGTGGCAAATCCGCCGCACCATACGCGCGCTCTATGCCCAGCCTCGCAAGTCGCGCAGCGAGGGCTTCCACCAGAAAGTGGCACGCCTGCGTGAGCGTGCCGATGTGCTGGAACTGCAAATCCGTCAGGCACTCTTCGACGGCTGCCGTGTGGTGGCGTGTACGCTATCTGGGGCGGCCAATCCCGTGCTCACGGGGCATCGTTTCCACACCCTCTTCATCGACGAGGCGGCGCAGGCACTCGAAGCCGCTTGCTGGATAGCCATGCGGCGTGCCGACCGCGTCATCTTCGCTGGCGACCACTGCCAGTTGCCGCCTACGGTCAAGAGCCCCGAGGCCATGCGTGGCGGCCTGGCGCGTACGCTGATGGAGCAGTTGGCAGAGCGTAAACCCGAAGTGGTGCGGCTGCTCACGGTGCAATACCGTATGTGCGAAGCCTTGATGCAGTTTCCTTCTCAGTGGTTTTATGGCGGACGTCTCACGGCCGACGCGAGTGTGCACCACCGCTCTATCCTCGACGACATCGACGAGCCGCTGGTGTGGGTGAGCAGCAGCGAGGCGGCAGCCGATGAGGATGAGCACAGCGAAGACCGTAGCGGCATGAGCCTGATCAACGCTGGCGAAGCAGCCCTTACGCTGCGGGTGCTGCGAGCCTATGCGCACCGCATCGGTCTCGACCGCTTGATGCAGGAGCGCATCGACTTTGCCGTCATCTCGCCCTACCGTGCACAGGTCAGCCTGCTGCGCCGTCTCATCAGCCACGATGCCTACCTGCGACCGCTGCGCCGCGCCATCACGGTCAATACCGTCGATGCCTTCCAGGGTCAGGAGCGCGATGTGGTGGTCATCAGCATGGTGCGTGCCAACGCCTCGGGCACCATCGGCTTCCTCAGCGACCTGCGGCGCATGAATGTGGCGATGACGCGCGCCCGCACCAAGCTCATCATCATCGGCGACGCGCCCACGCTGACGCGCCACCGCTTCTACCGCGAGCTCTACACCCGCTGCCGCGTAGTAGGCGAAGTGATTGAGCCCGGTGGAGAAACGACTTAAACCCGGCAGCAAAACTGCCTCAACCCGGCAGCAAAACTGCCGGGGACGGTGGCAAAACTGCCGGTGCGCGGATGGCTCTTACGGTCTGCGCGGATAGGTGAAACGGTCTGCGCAGATAGTTTTTACGGTCTGCCCAATGCGGAACGCGCCGAAGGGACAGGCCGATTTTTGTGCCTTGCCGCGAGAGGGCTGGAAAGGCGCAGAGTGCCAACAAAACAAGGCAAATACGCAGGTCGTATTTGCCTTGTTGCGTGTCCCGACACGGGCGTTGGTCAAAATGTCGGGTAGGGTGTTTGTCGCGCTGTGTCGTTATTTCGTGGGGCGTGGGCCATAGACGTTGTCCTCTTCGCTCTCCCCGCACCAGAAGACAATCAGGACGATGAGGCCGACGCAAGGCACGAAATTGAGCAGCCACCACCAGCCGCTGCGCCCCGTGTCGTGCAGACGGCGCACCATAACGCCAATGTTGGGCAGCAGGAAAGCGAGGCTGACAATCACGTTGGCGATGTAGTTGGTCATCGGCACGTTGTCGGAGGTAAGCAGTGTGTCATCAATGGGGAAGGTGAAACGGAGCACCAAGCCAATGACAATGCCAAAGAGCATAAACCACCAGAACTCGGAGCGGCTGGCGCGGCCTGTGAATGTGGCGTACTTCTTGGCGAGACAAGTTGTAATAGATTCTGTGAATGTCATAATGTTTTTTGTGTTATAAGTTAATAATAAAGGGAGGTTGCTTTATTTTCGTTCTGCGAAGATGCCTTCTATCTCTACATCGCCCGTCATCATCTCCGCCTGGATGGTGCAATGCCCTTCGGGGGTGATGTCGGCCGCGGTGAGGCGTTGCGTCTGCTCGCCGCTGCGGACAATGATGGCTTCGGCCGTAAATCCAGCGGCAGGCACAGCGCGGACGGTGAAGGCCTCTCGGGCGGTGACTTGCTGTCCGCTGAGCGCAGAGCCGTCCGTAGCGGTGATGAGGCCGTTGCGTCCCAGCCCTGTGACGCGGCAGAGCGTGGAGGCTACGGCTGCCATGTCGGCTGTGTCGGCGGTCGGCAGCGTGCGTGGCTCGGGGCTGTCGGTCACCACGATATCGTCGATATATGCCGCGAAGTCGGCCTGCAAGTTGTGGGGCGACTCGCAGTCGGGCACGATGACGAGGTCGAGGATGGTGCTGCCCGCTGCGCCCTTGACGGGGAAGACGGCGTCGCACCAGCGTCCTGGTACGACGGGGGTCAGCGAGAGTTCGCTGAGTTGCTCCGTCGCCGGATTTTGCGCCGTACGCTCCGTGCGTTTGCCCAGCGCGATGAGCATCACGCGCCCTGCCTTGGGCTTCCACACCAAGGCGTGGACATAGCGCTCTCGGGGCGTGAGGGCGATGGGCTCACACAGGCCGATGCGTGCACCGTAGAGGTTGCTGGCGTAGCGCGACCGCTGAAAGGCGAGCACATGTGCGCTCGGATTGACGGCATCGACTTGGGGGTTGCTCGCTACGGCCACATGTCCCCTTAGACGGCCGTCGCGTAGCGGCGATGCCTCCCAACTGTCGTAGGTGTCGAGGCTGCGGTAGTCCGCTTGCTCGAAGGTCTGGGCCCCTGCGCAGAGATTGGCGAGGAGGCTTATGGCGATAAGGAGGAGGGTGGGTTTCATAGGGCGAGAGGGTTAGAAAACGGCCAGGCTGGAGAGTGTGGGACATGCCTTGGCGCTCGTGATGGTAAGGCGGAGTGCGTTGATAGGCTCGGGCGTGGCGGCGTAACTGTCGGCGGTGGTGCCCGTCAGGGGGACTATGCGTTTGTAGCCCACCGTGGTGAGGGTCTGCCCACCCGCACGCTGCTGCCATGTCTGCCCTGCGTCGCGGCTGGTCTCTATGGTGAAGGACTGGATGCGCTGCCCCAGGCGGATATGCTCCATGAGTTGCACATAGCGTGCTGGGATGGCTTTGCGCCAAGAGAGCGTGATGACGGCAGTGGTGACGCTGTCGTTGGTGGCCCAGTAGGTCGTGGCATCGCCGTCGCGCAGATGCTCTGCACCATAGGTGCGTGTCGCACCCGCTCTGCGCTCGTCGCTCACCGTCCAGAGCGTGGCCTCTCGGGCATAGTCGTGGCGCAGCCGCTGGCGCAGCAACCTGCCCATCTGGCGCAGGGTGCGGACGGTGGCACGGGGCAATCGGCCGCTGCGGTCGGGCGGACAGTTGAGGATGAGTGTGGCGTTGCGTCCCACGGTCTCGAGATACATCTGGAAGAGACGCTCCGCAGAGAGCGGCATCTCCGTGGGGTGGAAAAACCAGCCTTGGTCGGTGGCTTTGGCGTCGCTCTCGCCCGGGAGCCACATCCAGCCGTCCTCGGTGCCATACATGCCGTAGTTGTCGGCGTGCATACCACGGTTGAGGGTGGACCAGTTGGTCTCGCCTGCCCAGCCCTCTTCGTTGCCTATCCAGCGGGCTTCGCCGCCGAGCCCCCACATCACGCAGTCGGGACACACCGTGTGGACGGAGTCGCGCAGGTTGGGAACGTCATAGT
>JAGHRU010000154.1 GCA_018066225.1 Candidatus Equimonas enterica | reverse complement strand
CTGCACCACAGCGTCGGTGAAGCGTTCCCAGCCCTGTCGCTGCTGCGACCCTGCGGCGTGGGCGCGGACGGTGAGGGTAGCGTTGAGCAGGAGCACGCCTTGCTCGGCCCAGCGGCGCAGACTTCCCGAGACAGGAATGGGCGCGCCGGTGTCGGCACTTACCTCCTTGAAGATGTTTTGCAGCGAAGGCGGATGGGGCACGCCGTCGGCCACCGAGAAGCAGAGTCCTTCGGCCTGTCCGGGCTCGTGATAGGGGTCTTGGCCGATGATGACGACCTTGACGCTGTCGAAGGGGCAGAGATCGAAGGCCGCAAAGACTTTCGCCGCTGGCGGATAGCACACCGCCGTAGCGTATTCGCTGTGGACATATTGAGCCAACTGCTGGAAGTAGGGGGCATCAAACTCACTTTGCAGACGCGCCGCCCAAGAAGGGTCTATACGGACAACCATTATAGGTAGGTTCAATAAATTAGTTATTTAGGGTAGAATGTCTATACTCGGCCGCTTTTGGGCTCTTCTCTCGCATCTTTCCTGCCTTTCATTCAGTCACGGTGCCCGCACCGCTCCATCATGAAAGAATGGAATCTACTTCGGAATAGCAGCAAAACCGTCACGAGCTAATTTATAGAACCTACCTGAGTAATATGTGCGCAAAGGTACGGTTTTTTTTGCAATTACTTGCCACACCGGGGCAGAAAAATGCGCTGCGCCTTGCCCGAAAGCGCGGGATTTGCTAATTTTGCACCACACGATTATGCCACAATGACTCCACCGATGCCCCTTCCCTCCTACGCCGATGTGCTCCTGCCGCTCGCCCTGCCCGGTGTGCTGACCTACCATCTGCCTGCTGCGTTGGCAGCGCAGGTCGTGGTGGGCTCGCGCGTAGTGGTGCCGCTGGGCAAGAGCAAGCGCTACACCGCCATCGTCGTGCGGCTGCCCGAGCATCCACGCTTGACAGCAGGCGTCGTTGTGCGCGACATAGAGGAGGTGGTCGATGCCGAGCCTCTGCTGACGGCGGCGCAGATAGACTTCTGGCGGTGGCTCTCGTCCTACTACCTCTGCCACCCGGGTGAGGTGATGAAAGCCGCGCTGCCCTCGGGGCTGAAACTCGAAAGCGAGACCACCTTTGCTCTGGCCGACGATACGACCATCGACGCGGCCAACGACGAGGGCGAGGAGCGCGTGCTGCGCCACCTCGACAAGGGGAAATCTACGCTGACAGCGCTGCAAAAGGCTGTACCGCAACGTGGCACAGTGACAGCCTTGCGCCGCCTCGTAGAGACAGGGCGCGTGGTGGTGGGCGAGCGCATGGCCAAAGCCTACACGCCCAAGACCGAGCGTTACCTGCGCCTTGCTCCTGAATGGCAGAGCGAGGAGCGGCTATCACAGATATTAGTTACTATGGAGCGCGCGCCACGGCAGCGTGAAGCCCTCACAGCCTTGCTCGAACTCTCGGGCATGGCAGCCGCACTGACGCTACATAATCCGTCGCTCATCAAGCCGCTCTCGCGTCACGACCTGCTGCGCCATCTCGGCAGCGGCGCAGCGGCTGCTGTGGCGATGCTCTGCAAGCGCGGTATCGTGGAGCGGTACGAGGTGGCCGTGTCGCGTCTCGACACGCCTGCGCCGCTGCCCGAGGCCTTGCGTCATCCGCTCTCTGCGGAGCAGCAGCGCGCTTACGATGCCATCGAAACGGCGTGGCAGACGCACCGTGTCTGCCTGCTCCACGGCGTGACCGCCAGCGGCAAGACAGAGGTGTATATCCGCCTCGCCGAAGCCGCCATAGCGCGCGGCGAGCAGGTGCTGTATCTCCTGCCCGAGATAGCCTTGACGACGCAGATTATGACGCGCCTCATGCGCGTCTTCGGCGGCCGTATGGGCATCTACCACAGCCGCTATGCCGATGCCGAGCGTGTGGAACTATGGCGACGGCAGTTGAGCCCCGAGGCTTTCCCGCTTATCCTCGGCGCACGCTCTGCCTTGCTGCTGCCCTATCGCCGTCTCGGACTTATCATCGTGGATGAGGAGCACGAGCCGTCGTACAAGCAGCAAGACCCTGCGCCGCGCTACCACGCCCGCGACGCTGCCATCATGCTGGCTCACCAATGCGGTGCGCATGTGCTGCTGGGCACGGCGACGCCTACGCTGGAGACTTACAGCCACGCCTTGAGCGGGAAATACGCGCTGGTGGAGTTGCGCCACCGCTATGGCGAGGTGCAGCTGCCCGAGATAGTCGTAGAGGACGTGAAGGAGTTGCGGCGCAAGCGTCTGATGCCTACGCCCTTTGCGCCTCGTCTCGTCGAGGCCACCCGCGACGCGCTCTCACGTGGCGAGCAGGCAATATATTTCCAAAACCGTCGTGGCTACGCGCCCCTGCTCGAGTGCCGCGACTGCGGCTGGGTGCCGCGCTGTGCCCACTGCGATGTGTCGCTGACTTTCCACCAATGCATGGGGCGGCTGGTGTGCCACTACTGCGGCGCACAGTATGCCGTGCCTGCGGCGTGCCCGTCCTGTGGCAGAGCGAAGCTGCGCGACATGGGCTATGGCACGGAGAAGATAGAGGCCGCAGCCCGCGCTGTCTTTGAGGGCGTCAAGACGGCGCGCATGGACCTCGACACCACGCGCTCCCGCGACGCTTACGCCCATATCATAGAGGACTTCGCCCGTGGCCGTAGCGACTTGCTCATCGGCACGCAGATGGTGACCAAGGGGCTGGACTTCGAGCGCGTGAGCGTGGTGGGCATTTTGAGTGCCGACCAGGTGTTGGCGCAGCCCCATTTCCGCGCCCACGAGCGCGCCTTCCAGATGCTCTCGCAGGTGGCGGGGCGTGCAGGCCGTCGTGGCAAGCGCGGGCTGGTCGTCCTGCAGACGCGGCAGGCTGAAGCCCCCGTGGTGCAGCAGGTGGTGGCGGGCGACTACGCGGCGATGTACCGCCAGCAGATGGCGGAGCGGCAAGCCTTCCGCTTCCCGCCCTTCGTGCGCCTCATCGACATCTACGTGAAGCATCGCTCGGAGGCGACGGCTGCCGAAGCCGCCAGCCGTATGGCTGCGCTGCTGCGTCCGCGTCTCGGCAGCGACCTGCTCGGGCCCGACAAGCCCGCCGTGGGACGCATACAACTCCTGTATATCCGCAAACTTATGGTAAAGATAGCGCCCTCGCAGCCGCTCGACGAGGTGAAAGCATGGCTGCAAGCGGCGCGTCGGGAAGTCATCGGCAGCGACGACTGTAAGGGCGTGGGCATCTACTTCGATGTCGATCCCGTGTAGGGATGGGCACGCCTACAAAAAAAGGCAGGGCGCGAGCAGCACTGTCTCCCGACAGCGGCTACCCGCGTTGCCTGCGGCAAATAACAAAGATATTAATAACGCGCGATACGCTCATCATCTGCCTCTGCTCTGAGAGGCGGGTAGGGGCTCGCAGACAGACTGTTTCACAACACCCTGCATGCGGGCTGTGCTGCCGATGGCGCAACTTTGCACATTAAACTTTACTAACTATATATTCACGCTTTCTCGCGGCTATTTAGCCATTCTGAGC
>JAGHRU010000178.1 GCA_018066225.1 Candidatus Equimonas enterica | reverse complement strand
TAGGGAAACCGCGGCGCACGCTCTCTATGACGGCGTTGCGCTTCTTGTCGTCATAGACGAAGTTGCGCTGATACTTGGGGCGCACGTTGAGGCGGCCGCCATAGGCCACCACGCCCTCCTCGTCCATATCGTTGTAACCACGCGTGAGGTCGCCAATGGTGATGGTGTGAAGTGTGATTTTCATGGGGAATGTTTTATTTTATGCGACGAATGAACAACCGCTTATATTTCTTTTGGCCATTAACCAAAGGCTGGGAAACACGAGACGCCTCATGCCATAAGCCCATAGAAAATCCCTTACCCTCACTCTCTGACGCACCAACTATCTCAAACTGCTCTGGGCAATACTTATCAATAAAAGTAATGGGAACACCCATTATGCCGTCATAGTCCATCGGTATCTCCGCCACTTTGCTGCACTCGATAGCGTCGTAGTTATCGTAGTGCGGGTATGCTTCGGCGTTGTATGTGCGGTAAAGGTCGAGCGGCAAATTACGCTTGCTGTGTTCCATATTGGTAAACCATCTCACACCATTTACGAACAAAAAGCGATGCCCATCCTTTTCCTTGTAACCTGCTGCGTTAGGCCTCACTTCATAATCCTCGGGGACTTCAAACCAGCGATTGCTGCCATTCATAGAGATACCCGACCACAGTTTATTCTCCTTTATTAGCGGGAAAATTTCCTTGTAGGTGATGGCGTTTTGATTGCCTATAATTAGGAATTTCTTTTTGTACTTCATGAGCAACGCCACGAAGTCACGGAAGCGGCTAAAAGGCGGGTTGGTCACCACGATGTCCGCTTCTTCCAGCAAGGCTCTGCACTCTGCGGAGTCAAACGACCCGTCACCACGCAGCGGCTGCACGGTGTCGGCGATTTGGTCGAAATCGGGATTGCTATCATCGCCACCGTCATACACCAATTTCAGCCCGTGCGTATCACTGCCATTAGTAAATAAGTTAGGCTCTGTGTTGCGGTAGCATGTCGTGATAAGCCGCTTCAAGCCAAGTTCTCGAAAGTTGCGGACGAAGTAGCGGTAGAAGTTACTTCGGCGCGGGTCGTCGCAGTTGCAGAGCACCGTTTTACCGCTAAAATGTGTGCGATAGTGCCTCAACTCACTATCAATCTCTTCCAATCTCGTGTAAAACTCATCGGCTTGGGCGCGTTTAGCCGATGCCAAGTTGTTATTTTTCCGTGCCATAGTGATAGAATGTTGCGCACCAATCTATCACTCGCGAAGGCGCATAAAAAAGGCACGGCCTCTCTTATGCGTTCGTCAAGGCTGCCTAGGAAAACAGAAACCTCATCTACCCGTAAAAAAGCCCGTGCTTATGAGCAGGTATTGGCTAATAACGGGTAGATAAGGCGCGCCTCCAAGGGGGGTAGCCGCCTAACCACTATTCTTTGTGCTCTTATTTCCGATTTAGTTTCCTAGGCTATTCAGACGAACGCAAATAATAGTCAATGCTTATTATATACTATAAGTGTGCCTCTGTGCGCTCGCTTGCGCTATGAGGACTTTATTTCGAAGGCAAAGGTACGCATTTATTTCGACCCGAGCAAATATGCACACCTATAATCATGCAGCGCAGGTGACGCGCAGGCACGTTTTCGCGTCTGTTTTGGCCGAAAACAGTTGGTCGTATGAAAGGTTTTTCGTACCTTTGCCAAGGTTATTTTTCCATTCACCAACACATTATCCTATGACAGCCTACGTATTCCCCGGCCAAGGTGCCCAGCAGCCCGGTATGGGCAAGGACCTCTACGCGCAGCACGCCACGGCCAAAGACTACTTCGAGCGCGCCAACGACATCCTTGGCTTTCGCATCACCGACATCATGTTTGACGGCACGGCCGAAGCCTTGAAGCAGACGCGCGTCACCCAGCCCGCCGTCTTCCTCCACAGCGTCATCACCGCCCGCTGCATGGGCGATGCGTTTCAGCCCGACATGGTCGGTGGCCACAGCCTCGGCGAGTTTTCGGCACTCGTCGCAGCAGGCGCGCTGACCTTTGAGGACGGTCTGCGTCTCGTCGCTGCCCGTGCCACAGCCATGCAGCAAGCCTGCGAGGCCTGCCCCGGCACGATGGCCGCCATCACCAACCTGCCCGACGACATCATCGAGAACACCTGCCAAGCCGTCACCGCCGACATGGGCAAGGTCGTCATCCCCGCCAACTACAACTGCCCCGGCCAGCTCGTCATCTCGGGCGAAGTGGCCGCCGTAGAAGAGGCTTGCACACGGCTGAAAGCCGCAGGGGCCAAGCGCGCCCTCATCCTCGCCGTAGGCGGTGCCTTCCACAGCCCACTGATGCAGAGCGCGAAGGAGGAACTCGAGCGCGCCATCGCCGCCACGCCTTTCCACGCACCGCAATGCCCCGTCTATCAGAATGTCGATGGCTGCGCCCATACCGACCCTGCCGACATCCAGCAAGGGCTCATCGCACAACTCACTTCCAGCGTCCGCTGGACGACGGAGGTGACGCACATGGTAGAGGCTGGGGCGACCGACTTCGTAGAGTGCGGTCCGGGCAAGGTGCTCACGGGCTTAATCAGCAAAATTCGCGCCACGTTGTAGCCTCCTCCACTCGTGCTCATCTACCAACTCCTCCCGCGCCTCTATGGCAACACCTGCTGCGCCAATGTGCCTCACGGTACGTTGGCCGAAAATGGCTGTGGCAAGTTGGCCGACCTCACCACGGCACGCCTCGGCCGTCTGCGCCGCACGGGCTACACCCACCTCTGGCTGACAGGCCTCATCGCCCACGCCACCACGACCGACCGCAGCGCATACGGCTTACCCGCCGACCACCCCACCGTGGTGAAAGGACGGGCAGGCTCGCCCTACGCCATCCGCGACTACTACGACATCGACGCCGACCTCGCCACCGATGTCGGGCAACGTATGGCCGAGTTTGAGGCGTTGCTCGCGCGCATCCACCAGACCGGGCTGAAATGCCTCATCGACTTCGTGCCCAACCACACGGCACGCCGCTACCACAGCACTACCGCCCCCGAAGGCACACGCGACCTCGGCGCAGACGATGACAGCACGCAGGCCTTCGCGCCGCACAACAATTACTACTACTGCCCCGGCGAACCGCTGCACACCGATGCCTTTGCCTCGGCGAGCGACACGCCCTACGACGAGCAACCCGCACGCGCCACGGGCAACGACTGCTACCACGCTGCGCCCTCGGCTGACGACTGGTATGAGACGGCGAAACTCAACTACGGCATCGACCACCGCGACGGCTCACACCACTTCGTCCCCGTGCCCGACACATGGCGCAAGATGACCGCCATCCTGCACTTCTGGGCCGCCAAAGGCGTGGATGGCTTCCGCTGCGACATGGCAGAGATGGTGCCGGCCGACTTCTGGCACTATGCCATCGCCAGCGTCAAGGCCGTCTATCCCGACCTTACCTTCATCGCCGAGATTTACAGCCCCGATGCCTACCGCCACTACCTCCACTACGGCGGCTTCGACTACCTCTACGACAAAGTGGGGCTCTACGACACGCTGCGCGCCGTGGTCTGCGGCCACGCTCCCGCTAACGCCATCACCCTCTGCTGGCAACGCGTGGATGACATCCGCGACAGGATGCTCTATTTCCTCGAAAACCACGACGAGCAGCGCATCGCCTCCGACTTCTACGCCGCCGACGCCACCCCCGCTCGCCCAGCCCTCGCCGTTGCCGCCCTGATGGGGCGCAACCCGCTGATGGTCTATGCGGGACAGGAAGTCGGGGAGCGCGGTATGGACGCAGAAGGCTTCAGCGGCGCAGACGGCCGCACCACCATCTTCGACTACTGGAGTCCCGATGCCCTGCGCCGTCTCTTCCTCGGACGACAACACCTCAAGCGCGCAGAACGCGATCTCTGTGCCTACTACGATGCCGTCCTCGCCCTGCGGCGGTCGCGGCCTGTGGCCGAAGGCAAAAGTTTCGACCTGATGTATGCCAACACCGACGGCAGCGACGGCTTCGACCCTCACCGCCACTACGCCTTCCTGCGCGCCAGCGACGACGAAGCCCTCTTGGTAGTGGCCAATTTCAGCAACGCATGCCGCACCATCGGTGTGCGCCTGCCTGCCCACGCCTTCGACTATCTCGGTTTGCCGACAGGCACTTTCCGCGCCACGGACTGCCTCACAGGAGCGTCCGTCAGTCTCGACATGAGGCGCGACGGCTGCACATTTATCTACATTCGCCCGCACAGCGCCACCCTCCTCTCTTGGCATTTCTGACCCACTAAACACCCCTTATCTACCGTGGTCTCCTACCCTCTTTGCAAGATCAACATCGGTCTCTACGTCACGGGCAAGCGCCCCGATGGCTACCACAACCTCCAGACCGTGTTCTACCCCATCCCCCTAACGGACAACCTCGAAGTCATCGACCTGACCCTGAGCGACGCGCCCTACGTCCTCCACACCACGGGAGCAGCCGTGGCTGGCGCACCCGAGCAAAACCTCGTGGTGCGTGCCTTGATGCTGCTGCGCGAGGAGTTTGACCTCCCGGGCGTAGAGATATGGCTCCACAAGCGCATCCCCTCGGGCGCAGGCCTCGGCGGAGGCAGCAGCGACGCCGCCTACATGATGAAGGCGCTGCGCGACCTCTACCACCTCCCCCTCACCGACCACGACCTCGAGGCGCGGCTCTCCACCCTCGGTGCGGACTGTCCTTTCTTCGTCAAGGCCACAGCGCAGTATGCCGAAGGCATCGGCGAACTGCTCTCGCCGTGCAGCGTCGATTTGCATGGCTGGCACCTGCTGCTCGTCAAGCCCGACATCTTCGTTAGCACCCGCGAAGCCTTCGCAGGCATCTGCCCTGCCACCCCTGCCTACGACCTGCGCACCGCCATCAGTGCCCCCGTGGAGCAGTGGCACGACCGCATCTTCAACGACTTCGAGCGCACCGTCTTCGCAGCCCATCCCGCCATCGGCGCCATCAAGCAGACGCTCTACGACATGGGGGCGACCTATGCGGCTATGACGGGTAGCGGCAGCAGCGTCTTCGGACTTTTCCGTCGCCCTACGGACGAGGCCAAGAGCGTCTTCGCCGACTGTTTCACCTTCCATTGCCGCCTCTGACCACCTATGCTCTACTACTTCTCTGGCACTGGCAACTCGCGCTACGCCGCCACACATCTGGCAAGGCGCATCGACGACACGGCGACCGACCTTTGTGCCGCGCCGCAGCCCATCCCCGCAGCCGACACCCTGGGACTCGTCTGCCCCGTCTATGCGTGGGGACTTCCCGATGTCGTCAGCGACTTCATCGCCGCCCTGCCTCGCATCGCCACACCGCCCACCTATGTCTTTGCCCTGCTCACCTGCGGCGACGACATCGGACGCACCGACCGCATGCTGCGCCGCGCTTTGGCACGCCAAGGCTACCCGCTGCACGCCGTCTTCTCCTTGCAGATGCCCAACACCTACATCGGCCTGCCGGGCTTCGATGTCGATAGCCACGAGGTCGTAGCGCGCAAGTTGGCCGCCGCATCAGCGCGACTGGCGCACATCGCCACAGCAGTTGCCGCCCGCCAGAGCGTGACCGATGTCGTCCCGGGCAGCATGGCGTGGTGCAAGAGCCACCTCCTTCGCCCTCTTTTTCGCCAGTGGCTCAGCGGCCATCGGATGCTCCGCGTCAGCCCATCGCGCTGCACACACTGCGGCACCTGTCAGCGACGCTGTCCTATGGGCAATGTAAGCTTCAACGACGAAGGCTTGCCGCAGTTTGGCACACGCTGCACCTTCTGCCTCTCTTGCTATCACCACTGTCCCGCCCACGCCATCAGCGTGCGCCCCGCAGGGCACCACAAGGGGCAACAACACCTCGACAAAACACCAGAATAATATGCAACCCATCGACATCAACGCACAGCGCGAAGCCTTCAAAGCCCTCGCGCACCAACACATCAAACGCCAAGGGCTGGAACGTCTGCTCACTTGGCTCGAACAGGAGACCGACTTCTTCACGGCTCCCTCCTCCACGCGCTTTCATCTCAACACCACAGGCGGACTTTGCCTCCACAGCATGAATGTCTTTGACACGGCACTCCGCCTTTGGCACAACGTCATCGAGCCACACGGTTTGGCCACCGACGACGACCGCAGTGGCAAGCCCGATCCTGCGGCCACTACCAAGGCGCAGTTTCGCAACATCACCGAGGAGAAGATAGCCGTAGCCACCCTCTTCCACGACCTCTGCAAGTGCAACCTCTATGTGCAGGAGGAGAAATGGAAGAAAGACGAAAACAACCGTTGGATGTCGTATCCCGGCTATGGCATCACCGACAACCTCCCGCTCGGCCACGGCGAGAAGTCGTGTATGCTCATCACGCGCTTTATGGGGCTCTACGACGACGAATATCTCGCCGTACGCTGGCACATGGGCATGTTCGACATCGGCGAGAACGGCAGCACCTCGCGCATGTCGTTCTACCGTGCTATGGAGCTCTCGCCTCTGGTGACGCTCGTCCATGCCTCCGACTACCTCACGTCGCAGTGCTTCGAGCCCACTATCATCTATTAGCGCAAAAAGACCCGCAAACATTTGGCCGTCCCGAAACTTCTTCGTAATTTTGCACGCGGTAACAGACCGACGACCAAGGAGAGATGCCGGAGTGGTCGAACGGGCCGCACTCGAAATGCGGTGAACGGGTAACTGTTCCGGGGGTTCGAATCCCTCTCTCTCCGCTGAAGAAGGAAGTCATTTCTGACTTCCTTCTTTTGGTTTCCGCAATCACGCACAACGCTCTAATGTTGTTGTAACAAACAAGTACATTCAGCAACATGAGGCACATAAATATAAGAAACACTTCAAAGTTACATTGGATTATGTAGTCATACTCCCTTTGAACAAGACGATTTCTTGTTTGGCTTTGAACCTCACTTCATAATACCATCATCCGTATCTCGAAGGTTTATAGTTTTGCTGGCCGACTTATACGTCTTGCCGTGAGACATGCGCCAAGATACGCTAAGAATCAGGCAATTGCCACTGCTCCTGTCATAGACAGTTGTTATCTTGTGCATATCTTTGTTTAGAATTTCACCCTCGCTTGATTTATAATTTTTGCAGAAAGGATTATTATAGGCTAGTGAGAAATTCCAATCCTTATATCTGTATGAACCCTTTAGCACCACAGCTGCTCCCTGATATCCTCTCTTTTCGCCTTCAAGGAAACGATTGCCGTTGTCTGCGTAAGCTCGAATAGCGAATTTGCCGGGATATGCAGTAATACTGCCCGTATAGAACCATGAGGTATAGAAGTGGGAGTAGTCATTTCCATAATTGAAACATCGCTGCATTCCACCGTAAACAGATGCCTGAAGTTTCCCGGCAAAATCCAATAGCTTGCGTATGCAGCTAAGTGCAACAGGTCTATCTCCTTCTGGTTTATCTGAGTATAGATAAACTCGTCGTCTTCAGTTCGCTCGTAATGTGCCATGTTAGGCTTGTAGCAATAGCGATAAAAACCATCTATAAATGTGCTCCATCTTTGGTTGTTGTATGATAATCGGAGGCTTTGGTCCATATCTCTGCTT
>JAGHRU010000082.1 GCA_018066225.1 Candidatus Equimonas enterica | reverse complement strand
ACTGGCAACACCTTGCTCTATGGGGCTACTTCTGGCGAACTCTATATCAATGGCTGCGTCGGCGAACGTTTCGCTGTGCGCAACTCTGGTGCTACGGCCGTGGTGGAAGGTGTGGGCGACCACTGCTGTGAGTATATGACCGATGGGCGTGTGGTCGTCCTCGGACGAACGGGACGCAATTTCGCTGCGGGCATGACAGGCGGCGTGGCATACGTATGGGATGCCGACCATCATTTCGATTATTTCTGCAACATGGCTATGGTAGAGATTGCGCTCATAGAGGATGAAGCCTCGCGTGAGGAGTTGCACGAACTCATCCGCCACCACTACCAATATACTGGGTCGCACTTGGCACGAACGATGCTCGACGACTGGCAAAACTATGTTGGGCAGTTCATCAAGGTGACACCGACGGAGTATAAGCACGTCTTGCTCATGCAGCAGCAGCAGCGTCTGCGCCAGAAGATAGCCGACGCCCAGCGTGAATATGAGCAGATGGGCGAATAAGACCTGCATAATACGCGAAGCCGCCTCACGCTGACTACGGTCGGTGTGAGGCGGCTTCGCGTTGGTGAAGGAGCAGCGTGCGCTCTTCGGCGTTATTCTCCCGCGTGCCAGAGCATCTCAGGGGCTATCATCTGATAGTCAGCACTGCCTGCTGGGCGGAAACGCACGGCGGCATCGTCCCAATAGGTAGGCCAACCTGCGAAGATGCCACCGACGAAGAGAACGCGCAACTTGTGCATACCGCTACACAGCACAAGGCGTGCAGGGTTGAGGCAGTTGCGTTGGCAGGTCTGCGCTGCGTTGTCGATGATGAGTTCATCGTCTATCCACACGCGATGGTTGTTGGATGTGAAATCATACGCCCCGTCCTCATCGAGGTAGAAGTAACCCTCGGCCATGGCCGCATAGTCGCGGACATCGCGGACATTGGCGGCCACAGGAGTGAGCTCACGTAGCATACGCAGGCTGTGGATGACGGAGTCGCTATGGAAGGCTTCGGGGGCAATGGCCGCATCGGTGTAGCGTCCCCATGCGATGCTCATGCGTAGTCCAGGCTTGGGAGAGGGCACAATGTGGGCTGGACTTGGCGTGACCTTGCGCAGCGTAATGGTGCGCGTAGGTCCGAGGATACCACAGGGGAGCAAGCAGGCGGCTTTCACGACGGCGTCACGCTGGAAATGGAGCGGCGCGGTATAGCGTGGACTGCTTGCCACAGGCTCTTGCCCGTCGGTGGTATAGACGATGTCCAGCGGACGGGTCGTGGTGAATGCAAGGGTTTGTTCATCGGTGAATTGCAAACGATTGATGCTGCCATGCTCCGTCTCTGGCATCGGAATGTGGAAGCGCATACCTCGTGCTGCAAGGCGCAAAGCGGCATCGCCATCGAGACGGCGCAGGAAGTCTGTGTAGTCTTTGCGGTTTGTCGCACTCCACGCCGTTTCCGCCAGTGCCAATGCCCTCGGGAAAAGACGCATCTCTACGATGTTGGCATCAGCCGCATACTCACTCCAGCTATTGGCTTGCACGCCCAAGATGAAACGCTCTGCCGATGTGCCGCGCAAGGCTTCGGGGACGGCGTTGTAGCGATATATCTGTTCCAGATAACTCTTTGGGCCGAAGCAGATAGGCTCACACAGCAAATCGCCCTGCGAATAGTCCAGATAGAAGCCGTGGCCAGCGGAGGTCATCAGCACATGATGGCCGGCTTTGGCGGCTGCTATGCCGCCTTCTTCGCCACGCCACGACATCACGATGCTCGTCGTGTCCAGATTGCCGCCTTCGAGTATCTCGTCCCAGCCGATGATGGTCTTGCCTTTGCGGCGCAGATATTTCTCAATGCGTCCTACGATATAGCTCTGGAGTTGTGCTTCCTTCGTATAGCCCAGTTTCTTCATGCGCTGCTGACAGCGTTTGCAGCGGCTCCATTCTCCTCGCGGTGCTTCGTCGCCCCCGATGTGGAAGAGGGGGGAAGGAAAGAGCGGGGCTATCTCGTCGATGACATCTTCGAGGAAGCGGAACATGTCTTCCTTGCCCGGACACATCACGATATCTTCCACGCCCCAGATAATGCGTGGCGTAGTCTGTGTGCCTTGGCATGAGAGGTTGGGGTAGGCGGCTATGGCGGCGAGCTCATGTCCCGGCAGTTCCAGCTCGGGGACGATGTCGATATGCAGACGCTGGGCATAGGCCACCACATCGCGTATTTCGTCTTGCGTGTAGAAACCGCCGTAGCGACTGCCGTCACCCTCCGTGCGCCAAGCACCGACTTCGGTCAGGCGTGGGTATTTCTTGATTTCGATGCGCCAACCTTGGTCGTCTGTCAAGTGCCAGTGCATACGGTTGAGTTTGTACATCGCCATCACGTCCAACTGCTTCTTGATAGCCTCCACAGGTAGGAAGTGTCTGCAAGGATCGAGCATGATGCCACGGTAGGCAAAGCGCGGGGCATCCTCTATATCGACAGCGGGAATGTGCCATGCTGCCGTCTGGCGTGCACCGCCTTTACGCTCCACCTCGGGAGGCAGGAGTTGCAATAACGACTGTATGGCATAGAACGCACCTGCGTCGGTGCGGGCCGTAATGAGGATACCGTCTTCACGCACTTGCAGCGTGTAGGCTTCGTCGCCTCCAGAGAGGTCGCTGACTCTGCTGATGCAGATGGCCTTCGGTGTAGAAGTGGGTCGCGTGGTCGGGGCAAGGGTGAAGCCTGTGGCGGCATTGATGCGCTCGGAAAAATACGTGGCTGACGGCACGAAAGCCTCATCGCAGACGATGGGCGTGGCATCAGAAAGGACAAAACTACCCGTCCTCTCGGTAAGCACTTGCGGCATCGGGATGATGTGAAAGTCGTTGGCGGAAAGGGTAGAAGTAAACGCGGTCAGCAGCACGAGTGCGGCAAGGAGAATGTGACGCATAGGGAATGAAATGTGAGGTTTAGAGATGGTAGTAAGGAAGATTTGCAGCAAAATTACGCAAAATATGTGTGAAGGCAAAGTTTTTGCCCTGAAAAGCGTCGCTTTCCGCCCAAAAATTGCTAACTTTGTGCCCATGAAGCGAACGTTCTCTATGCTCTGTCTGTGTACGCTCCTCGTGGTAGTCACGATGGGTCACGCTGTGCCTTTGACGGGTTCTGGCCGTCTCGACAGCCTCTTTGTCGGGGCTCCGCCGACTGTCCTACCGTTGCTGACGCGAAACATGCGTCTTGACTTGCTGGACTATCAAGCCTATGGCCAGCCTGCCGTCGTGACCAATCGCTTTGAGGGACGCAGTGAGATGACGGTGCATAGCGATACGCTCATCGCATTGCGGCTGACGCCTGTCAGCACTTGGCGTCTGCGTATGTTGCTGCCCGTGAGTGCAGCGCAGTGCGACACGCTGCTGGAAGTGACGCATACGGTATGCCGTCCCGACACAGAGAGCGTAAAGCGACTTTACAACCTCCAATGGCAACCTTTGTAGTGGTATGAATCGACAAACGACTACGGCATATCAACTTACCGACTGGCTACCTACGACGAAACGCGAAGTGGAGTTGCGTGGCTGGGACAGGCTTGATGTCATCATATTTTCGGCAGATGCCTATGTCGATCACCCGTCTTTTGGCGCGGCGGTCATCGGACGTATCATCGAGGCCGAGGGTTTTCGTGTGGCCATAGTGCCGCAACCCGATTGGCACGGCGACTATCGTGACTTCACGCGACTGGGGCGGCCGCGACTTTTCTTTGCCATCGCGCCCGGCAGTATGGACTCTATGGTGAACAAATACACCGCCAATCGCCGCCTGCGTTCGGAGGATGCCTATACGCCCGATGGACGTCACGATAAGCGCCCCGAGATGCCGACGATAGTCTATGCCGACATACTGCGAAGGCTCTACCCCGAAGTGCCTATCGTCATGGGCGGCATAGAGGCTTCGATGCGCCGCTTGACGCACTACGACTATTGGCAAGACCGTCTGCGGCCGTGCCTCTTGGCCGACTCGCCTGCCGACCTCATCGTCTATGGTATGGGCGAACTGCCGATGGCGACCCTCTTGCGATGCACCGAGAGCCTCGTCAGTGGCGACGAACAGGTGGAACGTACTGCGTTTCGCCGTATGCTCTGCCAAAGCCCTGTGCGCCAGACGGTGGTGCTCGTGCCCAAGCAGGAGATAGCGGGTGGCATCAAGGCCGACGACATCGTGCTCAATAGTCATGCTGCGTGCCTGATAGACCGCAAGGCTTTCGCCGAGAACTTCCGCCACATCGAAGAGGAAAGCAACCGACTGAGTCCGCAGCGCATTGTGCAGCAGGTAGATGAGGGGCGTTATGCCGTGGTAGAGCCGCCATTCCAGCCGATGACGACGGAGGAGATAGACCGCAGTTTCGACCTGCCCTATACGCGCTTGCCGCATCCCAAATACAAGGGGAAACGCATCCCGGCCTACGAGATGATAAAACACTCGGTGAACATCCATCGCGGCTGCTTCGGCGGTTGTGCGTTTTGCACCATATCGGCGCATCAGGGGAAGTTCATCATGAGCCGCAGCAAGGCCAGTATCCTCCGCGAAGTCAAGCAGGTGGTGGCGATGCCCGATTTCCACGGTACGCTGACCGACCTTGGTGGCCCGTCTGCCAATATGTACGGTATGCGTGGCGCGGATGCTGCACTTTGTGCACGCTGTCGGCGTCCCTCTTGCATCCATCCTGCCGTATGTCCTAACCTCAACGCCGATCATGCACCGCTCATCGACCTCTACCGCGCCGTAGGAGCCGTGGCAGGCGTGAAACACACCTATATAGGTAGCGGCGTGCGCTACGATTTGCTGCTGCATCCCTACAAGCAGCCTGCGTTGCGACAGGCAGCCGCAGCCTATACCCGCGAACTCATCTTGCACCATGTCAGCGGCCGACTCAAAGTGGCTCCCGAGCATACTTCGGACAGCGTGCTGATGCTGATGCGCAAGCCGTCGTTCAGGCTCTTCTACGACTTCAAGCGTGTCTTCGACGCTATCAACCGCGAAGCGGGACTCCGCCAGCAGATAATTCCCTATTTCATCTCTTCGCACCCAGGGTGTAGCCCCGTTGATATGGCCGAATTGGCCGTGGAGACCAAGGACTTGGACTTCCAACTGGAGCAGGTGCAGGACTTCACGCCTACGCCGATGACCTTGGCTACGGATATGTGGTATTCGGGCTATCATCCTTACACCTTGCGCCCGGTTTTTGCCGCGCGCAGCCAGCGCGAGAAGTTGGCGCAGCGGATGTTCTTCTTCTGGTATAAGCCCGAAGAGCGTCAGCGTATCCAGTCGGCTTTGCGCCAGATGGGACGGCAAGACCTCATCGCGCGATTGTATCCTACGCCCCTGCGTTCTGCTTCCTGCCGAGGTGGCAAGGGCGGTGTTCCACCCAAAAAACATAAACGCTCATGACGCATCAGAAACACATCGTGCACTACGTCGTAGAGCCCTTTCAGGAAGACCTCTTCGGTTGTATGTCGTGGAGTGTGCTGGGCAACTTGCTCCTGCGCACGGCCAATTTCCACGCTCACGCTCATGGCTTCGGACTGGAATATGTGCGTCGTACGCACCGAGCATGGGTGCTCTCACGCCTGGTCATCGACATGCAGCGTATGCCAGAGAGCGGTGAGCACTTCACCATCACTACATGGGTCAGCCGCGTGTATCGTCAGTTCTCCGATCGCAATTACTGCATCACGAGTGACGACGGCACGGTGCTGGGCTATGCAACATCGGTGTGGGCACTGATAGACTACGAGAAGCGCATACCTGTCGATGGCGACAGCCTGCCTGGTGGTGGCTTGCGTGCTCTCGTGGTAGATGAGGTGCCGCCCATAGACGGACAGGGACGGGTGAAAGTCAGTGCGGAGCAGCCCGTGCGGTTGCATCGTGTGGCCTACTCGGACATGGACATCAACGGACATGTCAATTCGGTGCGCTACATCGACTTTGCCATCGACTGCATCCCCGTGCCCACGCTTGCCGCCAAGCGCATCAAGCGCGTAGAAATGACCTACGCGGTGGAGGCTATGGCTGGTGAGTCGCTCTCTATCTACGCTGAGCAGGACGCGGATGAGGCGTGGGGCGTCGAGATAAGAAAGGAGGCTGGGGTCGTGATAGCGAAAGCCAAACTCTGCCCTTGAAGCCTCGACAAAAGCCTAAATAAGATAAATCAAGCATTATGGGACGAAATAAGTTTTCTGCGCGCGAGATAGAGGTCATCAGCAAGTTGCTGCACCTCAAATGCGCAGGCACGCGGTTTCAGCAGAAGATGATACGCCACAAGTTGCGCGTGAAGTTTGAGTTCAACATCTCGGATTTCGGCGTGCAAGGCAAGGCTTTCGATGAGCACGACTTGCAGGAGTGTGTGCGTCGTGGCATCATACAAGTGCTCGACGACGCCACCATCGCTGCTATGAAAGCCAAGCGTCAGCGTGACCGTGAGCGCGATGAGCAGGAGGCCGCAGAGGCTGCGGCAGCGACAGCGCAAGACCCTGCTGCTGACTGGCAGGCGGTGCTGCGAGAGTGGGAAGCGTGGGAAGCGCAACAGGCGGGTACAGACACGCCATAGCCCCACAGCATGAAGACCAAACGATAACCCCCAAAATCCAAACCCGATTATGCAGACATTGTTTCCTGAGATGTGGAACGACGAGGTGGAGCGCCTCGACGAACTTCGGCTGGTTTCGGTCGAAGTGCTGGCCGACTGGGCAGAGTATGCACCGCTGCTCAAATATCTGCGTCAGGCAGAGGTGCATACGCTCGGCGATGTTGCCCTCTTGCAGCCCAGCGAGGTGCGTGCATGGCGTGGCGTCGGTGCCAAGCGTGTGCAGACCTTCGTGCGCTTGATAGAGCACATCTGCTCTCATGCTGCCGACTTCCTGGACGGCAAAGTCTGCTATGATGGGCAGCCCGAGGTGATCGAAGCCCTCTCGGCAGCACACATCTGCTGCTTGGCGGGGCGTGAAGAGGTGGCGCCGTTGCTCGCTCCCTTGCAGCATGCTGGCATCCATACCTTGGGCGACATCATCGCGCTGACCAATGTGCGTATGGGGCGTCTGCCGCGTTTTGGTGCGGCTCGGCGTACCAAGTTGCAAGCCTTGCGTACCGACATTCTCGCCCATTACGAAGACTATCTCGCCCTCTGGCAGCGTCATGAGCAGCAACACACCTATCCGCGTGCTTATTGGCCCGCAGACGACGAGCCCGTGACTGCGGCGCAAGTGGCAGGTGAGTTGGAGGCTGTGCTGACCGACTTTGCTGCCGTCTCTCCCGGGGAGGGCAAATGGGCCAAAGCCATCCTCGTCGAGGGTAAAAGCCCCGAGCGTGTGGCGGCGCAGTGTCATAAATCGCCCAAAACCGTGCTGCGCCTCATCGAAGCGGCGTGCATCGCTCCCTTGCTCTCTGGAGCGTCCTTGCTGGGGCTGCGTTTGCGCCCGTCGCTGCTCGTGGCCATGCAGGACCTGCGCGAGCGTCTGCGCTATCGGAGCGTAGATGCTGCGACGGAAGGTGGTGGCGACACGCTGCGTCCTGTCCTTGCTGCCTTCCTCTCGCTCTCGACCTATACCGCTCCTGGTGGCTGGACAATCGTCATCGGGCGTGGCGAGGAAAGCGTGGTGCGCAGCACGACAGAGGTGTGCCTCAAAGCCATGGCAGCCTTGCCGCGTGCGGAGTCGGAGGCCGTGCTCATGCGCCTATGGACGGCGCGTGCCGCAGCGCGTGGCAAGGCGTTTGACTCGCGGGCTGCGCTGGCTTTGCTCCACACGCCACATCCGTGGGTGGAGGAGCGCGAGATGGGTGGCGTGAAGTGCTACCGCCTCGCAGCGCGTCACATCGAGCGGCTGCCCGTGCGGCTGGCGCGCATCATCGACGATGCGCGTCGCCCCTTGACCAGTGCCGACATCGTGGCGCGATATACCGATATATATAGTGAGCAGCCCAAGGAATTGATGAGCGCGCTGGCGCAGTTGTCGCGCTATGGCTATGGCGTGAGCATAGCGGGCAGTGGTGCAG
>JAGHRU010000145.1 GCA_018066225.1 Candidatus Equimonas enterica | reverse complement strand
TGAAAGTGGTCTTGGAGAGCACCTCCTTCACTTTGTCGAGGTTGTCGCGCTCGGCTTCGGGCACTTGCGCTGCGATGAGTTGCATGCTTTCGGTGTCATCCAGGCGTGCCTTGATGGCTTCGAGGTGGCGCAGGTCGCTGATGCGCTCGAAGGCGGCTTCTTGGGGGATGACGAGGTATTTGACTTCGCTTTCGTACTTTGTCATGGTCGTTGCTGAGGCGTTGTGGGGTGGTCTATTTGCCCCACTGGCTGGGGGCTTTGCGCCACTGGGCGAGTAGGTCGAGGTGCTCGGGCTTGATGTAGTTGATGGCCAAGGCAGCCTCTACCACGGCTTCGTAATTGGAGAGCGTGGTGAGTTCCACCTTCGCGTCGGCAAAAGCCTGCTCGGCGATAGGGAAACCGTAGGTGAAACTGGCTACCATGCCGATGACCTGGAAGCCTGCGGCACGCAAGGCTTCAACGGCTTTGAGCGACGAGCCACCCGTGCTGATGAGGTCTTCCACCACCACTACCTTGCAGCCTGTGGGCAGAGTGCCTTCGATGAGGTTGCCCATGCCGTGGTCCTTGGCCTTGGAGCGGACATAGCAGAAAGGCAGTCCCAGTGTGTCGGCCACGAGTGCACCTTGGGCGATAGCACCAGTGGCCACGCCAGCGATGCCCTCTGCCTCTGGATATTTCTCGGCCACGAGGCGTGCGAGTTCTATCTTCACGAAGGAGCGCAAAGCGGGATAGGAGAGGGTCTTGCGGTTGTCGCAGTAGATGGGAGAGTGCCAGCCACTGGCCCAAGTGAAGGGCGTGTCGGGTTGCAGTTTCACGGCTTCGACTTGAAGCAACTTTTGGGCAAAGAGGTTTTCGAGTGTCATAAATTAGGGGCGCGAAAAGCGCGTTTTGTTGTCGGGCCCGATGGGGCGCGAAGTTGTGATTATGCTATTGTGTTATATGTTTGATACAGAAGGTGTTGCGCTTGGCTCTGCAAGGGACTTTTACGGTCTGCCCAGAGCGGGAAAACGCTCTGCCCTTGTCGTTGGCACGCTCTGCCCTTATCGTTTTCACTATCTGCCCTTGTCGTGAGAAAGGCGTGGGCAGTGTGGCTTTGCGTGCCTTGCGCTTGGTGTGGCGTCAGAGCGCAGCGAGCAGACGCTCACCGTGGGCGTTGGCTGCTGCGGATAGCCCCATGTATTTCAGCAACGCCTTGTAGGCGGCTTTCTGGATGAGGCTGTCGGTGGCGTGGAGGTCGCATTGGAGGTGGTCGAGGAGTTCGTCAGCGTCGCGCTCGCTCGGGGCTTTGCCTTGCATGAAGAGGCGTGCTGCGAGCGTCCATCCCGCGATGCGCTTCATGCGCTCGGGGCTGGCTATCCATGCGAAGAGGATGGTGGTGGCGTATGGCGCGTGTTGCAGCAGATGGAGCGTGGTACACTCGATTTCCTCCGTCGTCTGCATCTGCTCCAGCCACACCTCTGCCAGGTCTTGCTGGAAGGCTTCTACGGGCATCAGCATGGCGGCGAGCAGGTGACACTCGCGTATGTCCTCTTGCCATAGTCGCGCAGCGAGCTCTGCGGTGTGGGGCAGTTCGTCGGCCAAGGCTTGCAGGCGAGGCAGTTCGGTGCCGAAGATGAGGCGGTAGCGCATGCCGAGTTGGCGCATACGCGCTGCCGCTACGCCGTTCATCGTGGCGCGGAGGCGTGCTTTCACCTCGCGGAGTTGTGCGTCGGTGGTAGTCATAAGCGGTTAGAGGATGACGCGTTTGCGATAGTCGGAAGGCGCGATGCCTGTCGCGTTGTGAAAGTACTTGCCGAAATGGCTCTGCGTGCAGAAGTGCAGGCGTGCCGTAATATCCTTGATGCTGAGCGAGGGATCGCGCAGCAGTTGCTTGCTTTCGACGGTGACGAAATACTGTATCCACTGACCTGCGGTACGGCCGCTGACGCCTTTGGTCACCTCGGAGAGGTATTTGGCGGTGATGCCGAGTTGGTCGCTATACCATGTGACGTTGCGCTCGCGCGTGAAGTTGGTGGAGACGAGCATCATAAAGCGGTCAAACACGGCATAGCCCTTGTTGAGCGACGTGTTGAGGTCGGTGTGGCGTATGGACAGCATCTGGCTCAAGTCGAGATAGTAGATGCGGATGAGCATCTTTATTATCTCGCTCAAGAAGGGGTGCTCCGTCTCTTGCATCCGGTGGGTCAGCACCTTGTAGTAGTGCAGCAGCCGCTTCTCCTCCATCGGCGTGAGGTGGATGACGGGAGCCTCGATGAGGCGCAGCAGATAGGGCCACAGATGTATCAATCCCGCGAAGCAGTCCATCGCAAATTGGCGACTGACTATCATCATGATGGCTTCAAAGTCTTCGCTGGGCTCCACCTCGTCAAAGATTAGTTCGCCGATGACGACAAACAGGTCGTGGCTCTGGAAGTTGTGTCTGCGCTTGCCCAGACGGAAGGTTGCGCTACCCTTCTTGCAGAGACAGAAAGTGAGAAATCCGCCGAGTTGCAGGCCCTCGTTCTGGAAGTCAATGTCGTGGAAGTTCTCCACGAAGAGTATGTCGTTGCTCTCGGGCAGTCTGGTGGGACAGGCAAAGGCAGCCATGTCGTTTATCTGCACTTTTTTGACGGCTTTCTTGTCCATTCGTTGAAAGGTAGGTTGGGTGTATTTTGCGCGAAGTTACGCATTTTTTTTGAATTGCATTGGCTATTTCAAAAAAATATTGTACTTTTGCACCGCTTTTATCCCCCTGCACAGTTTCTGGAAGGATGGCAGAGTGGTCGATTGCATCGGTCTTGAAAACCGACGTACTGAGAGGTACCGGGGGTTCGAATCCCTCTCCTTCCGCATCGCAATAGGGCTTCCCGTCGCTGGGAAGCCCTATTGTCGTTTTTATGGTGTGGCTTTGTTAGACGCCGTGTCGGCTATTTCGAGGTCATGATGTCGAGCACGCAGCGGTCGGTCTCGTTCATGGCGTCGTGGCCGATGAGCACAAGGTTGCGGATGCTCTTATCGACATCGTCGTCGATGATACCCTCCACGGAGGTGACGTGCTGGCCTTGCATGGCAAGCATGGCGGAGAGGACGGCGGTGGAGACACCCGTGGTCAGTTTCAGGGCGCAGGAAGGTTTGGCGCCGTCGCAGAGCATACCCGTGATGTTGGCTATCATGTTCTTTACAGCGAAGCTAACGTGTTCGTAGTCGCCTCCCATGAGGTAGGTGATGCCGCAGGTGGCACCTGTGGAAGCCACGACGCAGCCGCAGAGTGCGGAGAGCGTGCCGAGGTTTTGCTTGATATAGATGGCTGTGAGATGCGACAGCATGAGGGCGCGTGTCGTCTCCTCGGGCGTGTTGTGGTTTTCTTCGGCAAACACGCTGACGGGGTTGGTGGCACAGATGCCTTGGTTGCCGCTGCCAGAGTTGGACATCACGGGTATCATAGCACCTGCCATACGGGCATCGCAAGCCGCAGAGGTGGTGGAGAGGATGTGGGAGCACATGCTCTCGCCCATGATGCCGCGACCCAGAGGACGCGACAGGGTCTTGCCGAGGCAGTGACCGTAGTTGTCGTTGAGCGACTGACGGGCTGCGGCGCGGTTGAGGCGGGCGGCTTCGTTGATGAAATCCAGTTCCTCGATGGGCGCGGTCGTGGCGAACTCATAGACGGTGCGCAGCGATGGGATGTGATACAAGGGGGCTTCGCTCTCCTCGTCTTTGGCGGTCGTGGTGTCGGCAGCGGGGGCTTGGAGTAGGCTCTTGCCGTCTTTCTCAATGACGACGAAGCGGGTGTGCTCCTCGGAGATGACGGTGCCGGCGGTGTGTCCTGCGTCATCGCTGACAGTGATATCGACGTAGAGTTTGGCGGGAGCGTCTTGCTGGTGTGTGATGTTGATGGCGCCCGTGTCGATATATGTCTTGGCCATTTCTACGGCTTGGGGGGTGCAGTCGCGCAGCACTTCGAGGCCGTAGGCCGAGCGACCGATGGTAGCGCCGAGGGCGATGGCGATGGGCAGGCCTACCATGCCCGTGCCGGGGATGCCGACGCCCATTGCGTTTTTCAGGATGTTGGCGCTCAGGGCGGCTTCGATGTGTGAAGGGGTGTGACCGAGTGCTTCGGTGGCGCGAGCCACGGCGAGAGCCACGCAGATAGGTTCGGTGCAGCCGATGGCGGGCACGACCCAGTGGCGTACGAGGCGAACGATTTGTTCGCGTTCTGATTGTGCTATCATAATGATTTTAGGGATGAGTTTGTCGTGAAGATATGAGGCGGAAATCGCAGGGCGTCATGGCGGTGACGCGGTGGAAGGCTTGGTAGAAGGCTTGGCGTGAGCGGAAGCCTACGGCGAGGCCGATTTGCTCGGCGGTGCAGTCGTCGTAGCGGTCGCTGCGGAGCATCTCGCAGGCGGCTCTGACGCGGATGGCGGCGATGAGGCGGGCGTAGTTGCTCCCTGTCGCGCTCTTGATGGCTTGCCCAAACTGGGCTGCGCTCAACCCAAGGGTCTTGGCTGCCGTGGCGGCGGAGAGGTCGGCGTCGGTGAAGACGCTGCGGGTGGCCAGCAGCTTGTGGATGCGGGCGAAGGTGGCTTCTTGTCGTTGGGCGTTGGGCATGGAGGGGGAGCGGGGTTAGCGTTGGGGGAGGCGGAAGATGCGGCGTGCGGTGTCGGTAGTGATGCGTGCCACGGTGTCGATGTCCGTCTCATAGATGGCGGCGAGGGCGGCGAGGATATGCGGCACGAAGGCTGGCGTGTTGCGCTCTCCGCGGTGAGGTGCCGGGGGCAGATAGGGGGCATCGGTCTCTACGACGATGCGCTCGAGGGGCACGACTTCGCGCAGCACACTGGGCAGCGTGTCGGGACGCAGGGCGCGCGTCATGGCTTGTGGGGGCATGGCTGCTGTGGCGTCGCTGGGGGAATGTTTGCCAAAGGCGTAGGTGATGACGCCGCCGATGCCGAGTGCGAAGCCGTCGAAGCGAAGCAGTTCGGATGCTTCGTCTGCTGTGCCGCTGAAGCAGTGGAACACGCCGCCGGCGAGGTCGTGGCGCAGCGGAGTGAGGAGGCTGACGATGTCGCGGTGTGCGCTGCGGCTGTGGATCGACATGGGCAGGCGATGGCGGCACGCCCACTGGGCTTGTGTGAGGAAGACGCTGCGCTGCTCGTCGCGTCGCGAAGCGTCCCAGTAGAGGTCCATGCCGACTTCGCCGATAGCGATGTAGGGGTGGTCGGCGGCTTCCAGCGCCTCTGCCATAGCGCGGAGCGTGGGCTGTGGGTCGTCGGGTATCTCGGTGGGGTGCAGCCCTATCATGGGGTGGCACAGGTCGGGATAGGCAGCGCAGAGGCGGTGCATCGGGGCAAGGCTATCGCCATCGATGCAGGGCAGTAGCAGGCCTTGGCAACCTGCTGCGACGGCGCACGCCACAACCTCCGCGCGGTCGGCGTCGAAGGCTTCGTCGTAGATATGGGTGTGCGTGTCGATATAATACATTGTGCCTTAAAGAGGTTTTGCGCCTTGCTTTCACGGTTTGGGCAGAGCGGAAAAACGGTCTGCCCTTGTCGTTTTCACTATCTGCTCTTATCGTTGCGACGATTTGCCCTTGTCGTGTGACGGCCTTCGGGCGACGACATTTTGTGTCCCACGGCAGCGGTGGTCTGCGCTGTGCTTATTGGGCACGTCCGAGCAGGCTCTCGGCATACGCCCATAGGGGCGTGGCATCGACGCTGAGGTCAGCGAGAATGGCCTTGGCCGCGTCGTAGTATTGCGCGATGGCGGTGCGGCACACTTCGGGGATGCCCTTGGCATCGTAGAGGGCGCGCACACGGCTGATTTTCTCGGCGGCAGGCAGTGTGGTGTCGGCCAGCAACGCCATTAGCGTGGCCTGCTCCTCGGGCGTGCTGCGCTGCATGGTGGCTACCACGAGGTAGGTCTTCTTGCCGCAGAGGATGTCGCCGCCGATTTTCTTGCCGAAGGTGGCCGGGTCGCCGTAGGTGTCGAGGTAGTCGTCTTGGAACTGGAAGGCCAGACCGATGCGCTCGGCAAAGCGGTAGAGCGTGTCGCAGTCGGCCGCGCTGGCATCGGCGATGAGTGCGCCTATCTTGACGGCACAGCCCAGCAAGACGGCGGTCTTCAAGCGTATCATCTCGATGTACTCGGCTTCGGTGACGTCGCTGCGCCGCTCGAAATTGACGTCATACTGCTGTCCCTCGCATATCTGCTGCGCCGTCGCAGCAAAGGTCTCCATCACGGCGGCACGGCGGCTGCACGCCACTTCGGACAGTTTGCGAAACGCCATGATAAGCATCGCATCGCCCGAGAGTACGGCCGTGTTGGCGTCCCACTTGCAGTGCACCGTGGGCATGCCGCGGCGCATGTCGGCGTGATCCATGAGGTCGTCGTGCAGCAGCGTGTGGTTGTGGTAGGTCTCGATGGCGACGGCGGCGGCTGTGGCGCGTGCGATGTCGTCGCGGTAGAGGCGGTAGGCGAGCAGTAGCAGCACGGGGCGCAGCCGTTTACCACCCATAGCGAGCACATATTCTATGGGCTCGTATAGCCCTTCGGGGCGCACTTCGGGATAAGGAAGCGTATGCAGCAGGTCGTTGATGAGCGATTTCATAAGCAATGGGTTGGGCAGAGGTTATAGACTGAATTGTACGGGGATGGTGACTTGCACGGGGGTGGAGAAACCGTGATATTTGCCCGGCTTCCACTTCGCCATGCCTTCTATGGCGGTCAGGGCGGCTTTGTCCAGACGCGGATGCGCCTTCTGGGTGACGCGAGCGTCAAGGATGCTGCCATCGACATCCACAATGAAGGTCACCTCCACCGTCCCGGTCACCTTGCCCTTTTGGCAGACTTCTGGATAGGTGACGTGCTCGTCGAGATACTGCATCAAGGCTTTCAGACCGCCGGGAAACTGGGGCATCTCTTCGACGACCTCGGTGGCGGTCAGCTGCGCCCCTTCCACGGGCAAGTCCTTCTGCTCAGCGTTGTGCTGCTTATCCATATCGACGGCCACGAAGGTCTTCTCGTCTATGTCGATCTCGTCGGGCGTGGCCTCGCCTATGGGCAGCGTGTTGCTGCTCTCTTCGGTGATGACCGGCATGGCTTCGCTGGCGTTCTTTGCCATGTGGGGCGTGACTTTGCGTCCCGCACTTATCTTCTTGATTTCGTATTCCTCCTTGGATTTGAGCGGCTCCATCTTCGCTATCTTGTCGATTTCGCTCGCCGCTTCTTTGGCGAGGGTATAGATGTGATAGGCCATCACCCCTGCGGCGATGAGCAGAGCCAAGAATATGCTGCCAAAGATGGCCATCACATACCGATAGCGACGCCCTGCGAGACGGCGAAGCTCGTAGGCGCCATAGTCGCGGTTGCGGTGCTCGAAGACGAGATCGCACCACTCACGGTCGTAGAGAGGGTCATTGGGCATATCGGATGAGCGAAGAGACGCGCTACGAAGCCACCAATGTCGCTAAACGCGCTTATTTGTGCCTTGCCACGCAAATTCAATGTGCAAAATTACGCTTTATTTCCAAATTAGTCGTACCTTTGCCCTGAAATTTTATTGACACCTTATGAAAAATGACATAAAAGCCGCTCTCGCTCTGCTCTGCGCCCTCTTCGTCTGCGTCAGCACGGCAGCGCAGGAGAGCACTTCCGCCTTCAATATGCTGCGCCTGCCGCTCTCGTCGCATACCGCTGCGCTCGGCGGTGACAACGCTTCGCTCGTAGAGAATGCTCCCGCTGCTGGCTTGGCCAATCCTGCTATGCTCTCTGCTGTGAGCGACAACAGTTTCGGGCTCAACTTCATGACCTATGCCGACGGCGGCAAACTCCTTGGCGCAGAATATGTCAAGGCTTTTGGCGAACGCCATACGGCTATGGCGACCATCTCCTATATGGGTTACGGCGCGATGGATGAGACTGACGCTATGGGCAACGTACTGGGGCAGTTCTCGCCCAAGGACATTCTCGTCGGCGCAGGATACAGTTACCTGCTTTCCGACCGCTGGGCTGGTGGCGCGACGGTCAAGCTTCTCAACGCTTCCATTGCCGATTTCCATAGCACGGCTTTGGCTTTCGATCTTGGTCTCAACTACTTCGATGCCGACCGCGACCTCTCCGTCTCGCTCTTAATGCGCAATGTCGGTGCACAACTCAGCACCTTCGACGGCCGCAGCGAGCGCATCCCTTATTCCTTGCAAGTGGGCCTGAGTCAAGGCATGGCGCACATGCCGGTGCGTCTGCACATCACCGCCACCGACCTCACCCGCTGGAAAGACAGTGACTTCTTTGCAGAAGACGGCGAGAAACTCGGTTTCGGTAGCAAGTTGCTGCGCCACTTCGTCATCGGCATTGACCTTCTGCCTTCCGATGTCTTCTATATAGCGGCTGGCTACAACTTCCGTCGTGCAGCCGAACTCAAAGCCGCGGGCTCTTCGCATCTGGCGGGGCTTTCGCTCGGTGCGGGAGTCAATTTGAAGAAAATCAAGTTTGGCGCAAGTTACGCCCGCTACCACCAAGCCTGTTCCTCCCTGATGTTCAACCTCGGCTACGCGTTGTAAGTGCAGCGCAAAGCCCTTTTCATAAAAAGCATTTGCTATGTCTCGCAAAATCATCATTGCCATCGATGGCCATAGTTCGTGCGGCAAGAGCACGATGGCCAAGCAGTTGGCACGCGACATCGGCTATATCTATGTCGATAGTGGCGCCATGTATCGCGCCGTCACTCTCTATGCCCTGCGTGCGGGTTGCTTCGACGCTGACGACCATCTCGATGCTGCGCGTCTCGAGTCCCTCATGCCCGAGGTGCGCGTCGGCTTTCGCCTCAACGCCGCCACCCGTCTCCCCGAGACGATGCTGGGCGAAGAGTGTGTAGAGCAAGCCATTCGTACGCTCGAGGTCAGTGCGCATGTCAGTCCTATCGCCGCGCTGCCTTTCGTGCGCATCGCCATGACGCGGCTCCAGCAGCAGATGGGCGAGCAAAAGGGTATCGTCATGGATGGACGCGACATCGGCACGGCCGTGTTCCCACACGCCGAGTTGAAAATCTTTGTCACCGCTTCGGCCGAAGTGCGAGCCCGTCGGCGTTACGACGAACTGCAAGCCAAAGGTATGCCCGCTGCCTACGACGACATCCTGCGCAACGTACAAGAGCGCGACTACATCGACTCCCATCGCGCCATGAACCCCTTGCGACAGGCCGAAGATGCCATCGTGCTTGACAACTCTGCGCTGACGCGTGAGCAGCAGTCGGCGTGGTTGCTCGCGCAGTATCATAAAGTCGTTGGAGACTGATGGCCTATGAGAGTGGAGATAGACATGGCATCCGGCTTTTGCTTTGGGGTGACGACAGCCATCCGCAAGGCAGAGGAGCAACTGGCAGAGAGCGGCCACTTCTACTGCCTCGGCGACATCGTGCACAACAGCCGCGAATGTGAGCGTCTCAACCGTATGGGGCTGGAGATGATAGACCACGCCACCTTTCGCCAGCTGCATGGCGTGAAGGTGTTGCTGCGTGCCCATGGTGAGCCACCCGAGATCTATCACACGGCGCAGCAGAACGGCGTCACGCTCGTCGATGCCACCTGTCCTGTGGTGTTGCGTTTGCAGCAGCGCATCAAGCAAGTCTATCAGCAGCCGCGCCAAGAGGGAGAGCCGCCACCGCAAATCGTCATCTACGGTAAGCCGGGACACGCCGAGGTGCTGGGGCTCGTGGGACAGACGGAAGGCAATGCCATCGTCATCGCCGAAGAGGCAGAGGCGGCAAAGTTGGACTTCTCCCGTGACATTTATCTCTTCTCGCAGACGACGAAGCCCTTGGAAGGCTTTCGCCGCATCGTAGATTTCATCACAGCGCGCATCGTCTCCCCAGCACGTTTCTACTACTTCGATACCATTTGCCGCAATGTCTCCGGACGCTTGCCCGGCATACAGCAGTTTGCAGCGACGCACGACGTGGTCATCTTCGTCTGCGGGCTGAAAAGCAGCAACGGACGGGTGCTCTACGAGGCCTGCCGTAGCGTCAATGCGCGCAGTTTCTTGGTAGAGGCACCCGACGCGTTGCGCCCAGAGTGGCTGGAAGGGGCCGAGAGCGTAGGCATCTGTGGGGCGACCTCTACGCCGCTGTGGCTGATGGAGCAGTGCGCTGAGCGTGTCAAGGAGATGCGCGGTTAGGCAGATACGCAAAAGCAAATACGGCAAACTGGACATCCAGTTTGCCGTATTTGCTTTTATGCATCAGTGCGGTCAGCCTATCATACTCACCAATACCCACAGCCAGTGGGCGGTGATGCCTGCGCAGAGGCCGCCGATGGTGTGTGCGCCGATGGCCTTGGAGGTCAGGTGGCGATAGCCCAGCGAGTCGAGCATCGCGGTATGGGTGCTGAGATAGCCGCTCCAACACATGCCCATAGCCGTGCAGACGGCGATAGCGTTGTCATTGACGAAGCCTTGGTGGACGAACTCGGGGATGAGACCGATGGCCGCGCCCACAGCACCAAGTGCCGTAATGGGGAAGGCGATGACATGGGGATCGGTGAAGCCGAAGAGCCACTCGAAGACGATGCTCACCTTCTGCGCCGCCCACGGCAGGAGTTCTACGCCTTGATAGGCACTGCCGTCATAGACGCCCGACTTGCCAGTGCCGAAGGTCAGCAGCATGACGACGGTAGAGATGACGATGACGCCCGGGATGATGGCGAGGCCGATATTGACGCCCTCTTTGCCGCCGTCGAGGATGGCGTCGAGGAAAGCCATGAAGCCCGACTTCTTCTCTTCTTCCTGCGTCAGACGCTGGTCTTCGCTCTCCTCTTCCGCTTGCTCGCAGGCCGACTCTACGGCATACTGCGGGTAGGCCTTGATGGTGAAGTGCTGCATGAGGCGGGTGGAGATGATGCAGCCGATGAAAGCACCGCCTAGACCTACAAGAGGCGCGGTGGTGAAGCCTTGACCTATCATGAAGACGATGACGATGAGTCCCATGCCGAATGCCGTACCAAAGTTGGTGAGCGAGACGAGTTGGAACTTCTTGAAGTAGGCCGCGAATTTCTTGTCATGGGCCAGCGTGATAATGGCGGGGTTGTCGCTGAGAAAGGTGACGACAGCACCCAGCGAGGCTGTGCCCGGGAGGCGGAACAGCGGGCGCATCAAGGGGCGCAGCAACTTCTCGGCGAGGGCAACGACACCGAACTTCGCCATAATCTGGCCAAGCGCGCCCGTGATGACGCAGACGGCCATGAGGAAGAAGCAGGTGTTGAGCAGCAGGTCGTGGGCTGTGTGCATGATGGTGTTCATCATATTAGCCACGCCCATGATGTAGCCTAAATAGCCGAAGAAGAGGCCTAAACAGAGGAGGCATGGGATGCCAGTGAAGTACTTTTTCATTGCGGGGTAGTGATATGGTGTGTGGGTTTATCCTTTGCGTTTCCAGTGCAGCAGGTCGGCGCGCCAGGTGAGGCCGATGCTCACGTTGGTCATGCCGTCGTACAG
>JAGHRU010000046.1 GCA_018066225.1 Candidatus Equimonas enterica | reverse complement strand
ATGGAGAACATACCCTTCTTCATCTCGCCGCCGTACCAGGTGTTGATGATGACCTGCTCACGGGAGGTGATGTTGAAGGCAACGCAGGTCTCAGAGTTCAGACCCAGCTCCTTGAAGTTCTCAACCTTAGCCTTGGATGCGTTGTAAACAACGAAGTCGGGCTCGAAGGAAGCCAGCTCCTCGTCGGTGGGAGCGATGAACATGTTCTTTACGAAGTGAGCCTGCCAAGCAACCTCAACAACGAAACGGATAGCCATGCGGGAGTCAGCGTTAGCACCGCAGAATGCATCAACAACAAACAGACGCTTGTTGGAGAGCTCCTTCTTAGCGATGTCCTTAACAATGCCCAGGTCTCTTCGCTCATGGGGTGGTTGTCATTGGGATACTCTTTGGTGGTCCACCATATGGTGTCCTTGGAGTTCTCGTCCATGACGATGTACTTGTCCTTGGGCGAACGACCGGTGTAGATACCCGTCATGACGTTTACTGCGTCAAGTTCGGTGACTTGTCCTACCTCGTAGCCTTGGAGGCCTTCTTTGGTCTCATCGGCGAAGAGTTGCTCGTAACTGGGGTTGTGGGCGAGCACGGTAGCACCTGTGATGCCGTACTGCGTAAGATCTAAATTTGCCATTGGTTTTTGTGGTTTTAGAGTTTCATAAGATTTGCCTGCAAAGTTACTATTTTTTATTTGATATGCAAGCGTTTTCGTCCATGTATCTTCGCTTCACGCACTTTTTTGTGACGCGCGCTTGGCAAAACCTTGTGTTTTTTGTACTTTTGCACCTCCGTTATTATAAAGGTATCTTTTCTATGCGCTATCTTCTGCCTGTGGCTATGCTTGTCATCTCCAACATCTTTATGACATTGGCGTGGTATGGCCACCTCAAATTGCAGGACATGAAAATCCTCTCGTCCAACACGCCGCTCTATGTTGTCATCCTGCTCAGTTGGGGATTGGCGTTGGCCGAATACGCCTTCCAAGTGCCGGCCAACCGCATCGGCTTTGAGGGCAACGGCGGTGTGTATTCGCTGATGCAGCTCAAGGTGATACAGGAGGTCATCACCCTCGTGGTGTTTGTCGTCTTCTCCATGTGCTGTTTCCGCTCCGAGGCGTTCCACTGGAACCATCTTGCTGCCGCGCTTTGCCTTGTGGCGGCCGTCTATTTCGTCTTTATGAAGTGAGTCGCTCTGCCGCTATGACTACCGACCACCGCGATGCCATCGACTTCGCCCACGAGCCCGTAGGGCGGCTGTTTCGCCGTATGCTCTTGCCGACGCTCATCGGCATGCTCTCCATCGTGGTGCTCAACCTCACCGATGGCGCTTTCATAGGCCACGGTGCAGGCAGTGAGGCTTTGGCGGCCATCAACATTGCCGCGCCCATCTTCAACATCCTGGCGGCCATCGCCCTTATGTTTGGTGTGGGCTGCTCCGTGGTGGCCAGCATCCACCTCTCGCGTGGCAAGCGCAAGGCGGCTAACATCAATGTCACGCAGGCGCTCATAGGCAGCGTGCTGCTCGCTCTGGTGGTGAGTGTGCTCATCCTCACCCATCTCGGCGACACCTGCCGCCTCTTTGGCAGCAACGAGCGTCTCGTGCCGCTGGCCAGTAGTTACCTGCGATGGATAGCCCTCGCCGAGCCGCTCATCACGCTCGATGTCGTGGGTCGTTTCCTTGTTCGCCTCGACGGCAGTCCGCGTTTTGCCTCGGCGTGTGCCGTGGTGGCCTCGGGGCTCAACATCGTGCTCGACTACCTCTTCATCTTCCCCTTGGGGTGGGGTCTCGAAGGAGCGGCCATCGCCACCTCCATCTCCTTCTCGCTCACGGCCTTGGCCCAGGTGGCCTACCTCGTGTGGTGGCCACGCACTTTCCGCCTCTACCGCTTGCGCCTCACCCGCAAGTCGCTGTGGCTCACGCTGCGCAACCTTGGCTATCAAGTGCGCATGGGCGCATCGGCCATGCTGGGCGAGATGGCCATCTGCGGCAGCACCGTGGTCGGCAACTTCGTCTTCATACGTTACCTCGGCGAAGACGGCGTGGCGGCCTACGGCGTGGCGTGCTACTGTCTGCCTGTCATCTATATGATGGCCAGCGCCATCGTGCAGTCGGCGCAGCCCATCGTAAGTTTCGCCTACGGTGCGGCTCATGGCGTGCGTCTGCGTGAGTCCAGGCGGCTCATGCTGCGCTGGGCGACGGCAGCGGGCGCAGCGTTGAGCCTTGCCATGTGGTGGGGCGCACCGCTCATCACGCGCCTCTTCCTGCCGACCTCTGCGCCGGCTTACGCGCTCTCGGCAGCGGGCTTGCCCTACTATGCGCTCAGCATCCTGCCTGTCACGCTCTGCGTGGTGCTCATCGGCTATATGCAGAGTGTGGAGCAAGCGGCGCGTGCCACCATCTACACCCTGCTGCGTGGCTTTGTCATCATCGTGCCCGCTTTCCTGCTGCTGCCGCCGCTGATAGGTACGCTCGGTATATGGCTCGCGCCCGCTGTGGCCGAGACCCTCACGCTGCTCATTATGGCGGCTGCGGTGCTTTGGCGCAGACGGGTGCAGCACGACAAGGGCGGGCAGTTTTAACTATCTGCCCTTGTTGTTTCTACGGTCTGCGCAGACTGTTTTTCCTGTCTGCCCAGAGGCGAAAACGTGCCTGCGCGTCACCCGCGCTGCATATTATAGGTGCGCTTATTTGCTCGGGTCGAAATAAATGCGTACCTTTGCCTTCGAAATAAAGTCCTCATAGCGCAAGCGAGCGCACAGAGGCACACATATAGTATATAATAAGCATTGACTATTATTTGCGTTCTCCCTGAAAAGTGTAGGAAGCTTTAATTTAGAGATAGAACACATCTGATAGTGGTTAGGCGTTTTCCCCGTAGGGGTGATGCCTGTATCACCGTAATTATAGTTGCGCCATAAGGCGTGGACTTTCTTTTACGGTGATAGAGGTCTCTTTCCTACACTGCCTCGGAGAACGCATAAGATGGGTCCATGCCTTTCTTATGCGCCTTCGCGAGTGATAGATGGTGCAGTATAAATCCCTTTCTATCACGATGGCAAACAATAATTTATCGGCGGCTAAACGCGCCAAGAAGGACGAGTTTTACACACAACTCGTGGATATAGAGAACGAACTGCGACATTATCGCAAACATTTCCAAGGTAAGACCGTACTCTGTAACTGCGATGATCCTTACGAGAGCAATTTCTTTAAGTATTTTGCGCTGAACTTCAACGAACTTGGTCTGCGCAAACTTATAGCCACCTGCTACGATGGTTCGCCTGTGCAGGGCGACGAACTCGTCATAGACTTCGGCGACTGGCAAGACGAGCCAAAGAAAGTGGCGTTTAAGATAGAAATCACCGAGGTGCGTGATGTCAATGGCGATGGTTGCACCGACCTTGCCGATGTTCGCCATCTGCTGCAATACGACCGCAATGTTATGACGATGCTACACCAGCATGGGGATTTCCGTTCTGCCGAGTGCATAGCCCTGCTGCGTGAAGCCGACATTGTCGTTACCAATCCTCCCTTTTCCCTTTTTCGTGAGTATGTAGCGCAGTTGCTGGAATACGACAAGAAGTTTCTCATTATTGGCCATCAAAATGCCATTACCTACAAAGAGATTTTCCCGCTGATACGCAACAACAAGATGTGGCTTGGCTTTGGCTTCAAAGGTGGTGCGGCGCATTTTACGTCGCCTTACGAGGATGTGGCAACAGCGGGTGACCACAAAGAAGGTATGATACGGGTGTCGGGCGTAAATTGGTTTACCAACCTTGACCATAACAAACGGCATGAGGAATTAGTCCTTTTCCGCACATACAACGCCGAAGATTACCCCAAGTATGACAATTATGACGCAATCAATGTTGATAAAACGGCGGAGATACCGATGGACTATGACGGCATAATGGGCGTTCCCATTACTTTCCTTGACAAGTACAACCCAGAGCAGTTTGAGATAATAGGGCGTATGACGACAAATGTACCAGATGACTATAATATGGGCTACCCTTTTGTTAATGGAAAGAGAATATACGCCCGCATCCTTATTCGTCGCATTAAATAATTACTATTTCCCCATGAAAATCACACTTCACACCATCACCATTGGCGAACTCACGCGTGGTTACAACGACATGGACGAGGAGGGCGTGGTGGCCTATGGCGGCCGCCTCAACGTGCGCCCCAAGTATCAGCGCAACTTCGTCTATGACGACAAGAAGCGCAACGCCGTCATAGAGAGCGTGCGCCGCGGTTTCCCTA
>JAGHRU010000100.1 GCA_018066225.1 Candidatus Equimonas enterica | reverse complement strand
ATCAATGCTATGCCCGAGGAAGTGGAAGACGAAATCATAGGACTCATCGGCTGCAAGCGCGAAGAAATTATCCGCGCTTCGGGCAAGACGGGAGAAGGCGTAGATGACATCCTCAATGCCATCGTGGACCGCATCCCTTGCCCCAAGGGCGACCCGCAAGCCCCCTTGCAGGCACTCATCTTCGACTCCGTCTTCAACCCCTTCCGCGGCATCATTGCTTACTTCAAAATCGTCAATGGCAGCATCCACAGCGGCGAAGAAGTCCTCTTTGTCAATACACAGAAGCGCTACCACGCTGACGAAGTGGGCGTACTCAAGATGGACCTCTCACCACGCCGTGTGATGCAATGCGGCGATGTGGGCTACATCGTGAGCGGCATCAAGACAGCGACAGAAGTGAAAGTGGGCGACACCATCACCAGCGTTGCCACCCCTTGCTCGGAGGCCATCGCCGGCTTTGAGGAGGTCAAGCCCATGGTCTTCGCTGGTGTTTATCCCATCGAAACCGAAGATTTCGAAAACCTGCGTGCCTCGCTGGAAAAATTGCAACTCAACGACGCCTCGCTGACCTTTCAGCCCGAGTCGTCGGTGGCCCTTGGCTTCGGCTTCCGCTGCGGCTTCTTGGGACTGCTGCACATGGAAATCATACAGGAGCGTCTCGACCGTGAGTTCAACATGAACGTCATCACGACTGTGCCCAACGTGTCGTACGACGTCTATGACAAGCAACTCAACCTGCTGGAAGTACACAACCCCGCAGGCATGCCCGATGCCACGGAGATAGACCACATCGAAGAGCCCTATATCCGCGCTTCTGTCATCACACGCACCGACTTCATCGGCAACATCATGACGCTCTGTCTCGGCAAACGTGGCGAACTCATCAAGCAGGAATATGTCAGCGGCGACCGCGTGGAACTCTACTACGATATGCCTTTGGCCGAAATCGTCATTGACTTCTACGACAAGCTCAAATCCCTCAGCAAGGGCTACGCCTCGTTTGACTATCACCCCATCGGCATGCGACCGTCAAAACTCGTTAAGCTCGACATACTGCTCAACGGTGAGCCCGTCGATGCGCTCTCGACCTTGACCCACGTGGACAACAGCGTAACGTTCGGCCGCCGCATGTGCGAGAAACTCAAAGAACTCCTGCCGCGTCAGCAGTTTGACATCGCCATTCAAGCCGCCATAGGGGCTAAAATCATAGCCCGCGAGACGGTGAAGCAAGTGCGCAAGGACGTGACAGCCAAGTGCTACGGCGGCGATATCAGCCGTAAGCGCAAACTTCTCGAAAAGCAAAAGCGGGGTAAGAAACGCATGAAGGAAATCGGCAATGTGCAAGTACCACAAAAGGCTTTCCTCGCTGTACTGAAACTCGATTAACACGCCACCACAACGACGCTATGGCAGAAGGCGAAGACCTGAAACAACGGACAGCACGCGGCTTCTTCTGGTCGCTGATGGGCAACGGGACACAACAGTTTGTCACGCTGCTCATAGGCGTGGCCCTGGCACGCATCCTCGCCGTCGAAGACTATGCCCTCGTGGCCATGCTCACCGTCTTTGGCATCATCGCTGGCAACCTGCAAGAAAGTGGTTTCACCTCGGCACTGGCCGTGCGTGAGAAGGCCGAGCAGAAAGACTACAATGCCGTCTTCTGGTTTTCCGTGCTGGTGAGCATCTGCATCTACGCCATTCTCTTTGCTTGCGCCCCACTCATCGCCCGCTTCAACCACGCGCCGCAACTCACACCATTGGGACGCGTCCTTTTCCTTGGCTTCGTCTGCTCTTCGCTGGGCACGGCACACACCGCCTACCTTTTCCGCCACCTTATGATAAGGCAAAAGACGACAGCACAGGTCAGTGCCTCCATTCTCTCGGGTGTCGTCGGACTTGGTATGGCCATCGGCGGCGCAGGCTGTTGGAGCCTCGTGGGCATGGACTTGACTTACAAACTGACGCACACCATTCTGGTTTGGACTTTTGCGCCTTGGCGTCCTACGTTGCACATCGACCTGCGTCCTGCCTTTACGATGTTTGGCTTCAGCTGCAAGCTACTGCTTACCAACCTATTGAACACATTTAACAACCAGTTGCTGCAATCGGTGCTTGGCCACTATGTCGCGCCAAGTAGCGTAGGTCACTACTCACAAGCCAACAAGTGGAACACGCTGGGACATTCGCTCCTCACAGGTATGGTGGCCAGTGTGGCACAACCGGTGCTGGCACGCATTGAGCAAGACCAGCAACGTCAGTTGCGCGTGTTCCGCAAGATGCTACGCTTCACGGCGTTACTGGCCTTTCCTTGTATGCTCGGCCTCGGCGTCACCGCTCCGGAGTTTATCCCGCTACTCATCGGTCAGAAATGGATGCCCTGTGTCCCTTTACTGCAAATCCTTTGCGTCGCGGGTATGTTCATTCCCGTCAATAGCGTATATAGCAATCTACTTATTTCGCGCTCCAAGTCGGGACTGTACTTGCTCTGCACGAGCCTATTCTTACTACTACAACTCGTATGGCTGCTCTGTGCCGTAGAGCAAGGTATGCGCGTACTGCTCTTGGGCATCACGACGCTGACTATCTTATGGGTCTTCGTGTGGCACGCCTTCGTTGCCCGCGAAATAGGACTGACGCTACGCATGACGCTCACCGATTTGCTCCCATTTGCTTTCAGTGCTATCACAGCCGTAGGAGCAGGATGGGCATTAGCCATGTTGGCGCATTGCGACCGCGTACCTTCGCTCATCATCAAGGTGGGCGTTGCCGTACCGCTCTACTGCCTGCTGATGCACCTCTTGCGTATGGATGTCTATCGCGAATGTCTCAACTTCGTACGCCGTAAGCACAACGCATAACCTTATATA
>JAGHRU010000219.1 GCA_018066225.1 Candidatus Equimonas enterica | reverse complement strand
CCGATGTACGCATCACCATGACGGGCAGCGGCACCGAGGTGCAAACGCCGATGAAGATGGTGTGTGTGCCTGCCCATAGCACGGTGACTGAAGAGGTGCGCATGGCATTGCCCAACAAGGCTGATATCTACGACTTCGCGCTGAGCTATATGGACATCAACAATATGCTGCAACCGCTTGCATCGGTCGATGGCGAGAAGCAAGCGACCTACCAGTTTGAGGTCACCGAGCAGAAGTATGTCGGTCTGGTCGAGTTCAACCTTCTTGATCTGACACACAATGCCAATGAAACGCTCACGCCCGAAGCCACGCTGACCTTTGACGCGACGATTGTCAATAGCGGAGGTTATGGTGAAGGCTTCCTGCGCGCCGACGTAGAGGCACCCGGCACTTCCTTTGGTTTTGCTACCGAGCGCAAACTCTTGGACAACGAGGAGACCTATGCTTGGCATGGCGAACTGCCTTTGACAGGTTTTGAGCCCGGCAAATACACAATGAAACTTGTGACCTATCTGCTCAGCGACCCCACGCCCTTTGTATTGGCGACTGTGCCCTTCACCGTCACGGCTGCTGATGGCATCTCCGCGGTCAGTGCTGCCGATGAGGCCACACCGCGCTACCGCCTCGATGGCCGGCGCGCTACGACTTCGCCCGAGAAGAGCATCATCATCACGCGAGAGCACAAAGTCCTTGCACAATAACCTTTATCTACTATGAAAAACCGATGTCTTATTTTCATCTTCTTCGCTCTCCTGCCTGCCTTTCTTGGCGCACAGGCTTTGAGCGAAGAAGAAGCAGCCAGCCGCGCGCTTGGCGCGCTGGCTTCCCATGAAGGGTTTGCGGCTCCTGCCAATCCCCGTGCGCTACACCTTGTATATAGTATGCGTACGCGCGCGGACAAGCCTGCCGTTTACGTCTTCTCGCAGCCGCAGGGTGGGCTCATCTTCGCTTCGGCCGACCGTCGTCTGCGTCCTGTGTTGGGCTATACCGATGCGCCTGCTGCCGAAGGGGAGTCCTTGGACGCACTGCCCGAGAACATGAAAGCGTGGTTGCAGACGTACGTCGATGACCTTGCCGCGCTCGACGACAGCCCACGCATGTCTGCCGTCGTCCCCACCGACCACGGCTTCCTCTACGAGCCCGCGCCTGCTGACAAGCCAGAGGTGCGTCCCTTGCTGGGCGTCATCTCATGGGATCAAAACCCGCCGTACAACAACGATTGCCCCAGTCTGAAAACGACGAGCGGGCAAAAGATGCCCTCCTATGCTGGCTGCTCGGCCATCGCTGCGGCGCAGATTTTGGCCTACTACAAATACCCCGAGCGTGGCATAGGGCAGAAGAGTTATACGACGCAGACTTACGCCTTTGAGGAGTCGGTCGATTTCGCGTCGCACACTTACGACTGGGACAATATCCTCCCCTCTTACCGCAAAGGCTACACCAAGGTAGAGGCGAATGCC
>JAGHRU010000054.1 GCA_018066225.1 Candidatus Equimonas enterica | reverse complement strand
AACGCTCGGCGATGAGTTGCAGACGCTCCACGTCTTTGCCCATTTCTCCTATCAGCGCTTCTTCGGGATACTGCTCGCGGAGCACTTCTGTCCACGCCATAAGCGACGAGATGGGGGTGCCGAGTTGGTGCGCCGTCTCTTTGGATAGTCCCACCCACACCTTGTTTTGCTCGGCGCGTTTGGAGGACAGCAGGGCGATGATGGCGATGACGACAAACAGTCCTACCACGCCGAGTTGCACATAGGGGTATTGGCTCAGTCGGGTGAGCATGATGCTTTTGTCGTAGCACACCCAGAGGTAGTCGGCGGGTGCGCTCTCTGTCGCGTCCAAGTTGAGCCGTATGGCACACCCTGCGCGCTGCATCTCTTGCGCCATGTTGAGCAGGATAGCGGTGGTGTCGCTGGCGTTGTGCGCGGCTTGGAGCGCTATGTTGCGGTAATCTACCACCTCGTTTCTGCTATCTACCACGATGACGGGGATGGTCGTGTTGCCCTCCAGCACCCGCAACACCAGACCGAGGTCGGTGTGTTCGTCAGCCGTGTTGAACGACCGCATCGCCTCGGCCCATATCTCCATGTTGGCGATTTCCTCTTGTTGCAGGTCGCGTATCAACTTGTGCGACACCAAGAGCGAGGCAGCAGCGATACACACTGCCACGATGATGAGCACTACTTTGACTTGCTTGATGCGGTCCGACATAGGAGGATGGGATAGGGGAGAGCGCGTGAGGTGGCATGGCCGACTCAGTCAGCCGTCGTCATTGACTTGTTGATGCTGTCGATGTAGCCGAGTATGTCGTCGCGGCCAGTGCCGCGCTCTGCACTGCTGATGAAGTGTGGCGGTAGTTCTTCCCACTGCTCCGACAAGCGGCGGAGGAAGGCTTCTACGTTGTGGCGCAACTGGCCTGCCTTGTTCTTGTCGGCCTTGGTGAAGATGATGGCAAAGGGTACGCCTTCCTCGCCGAGCCATTCGATGAATTCGAGGTCTATCTTCTGCGGCTCCAAGCGCGAGTCGATGAGCACAAAGAGTGAGGTGAGTTGCTCTCGGCCGCAGATGTAGTGCGTGATGAGTTGTGTGAGTTTCTGCGTCTCACGCTTACCACGCTTGGCATAGCCGTAGCCTGGCAAATCGACCAGATACCACTCGTTGTTGATGATGAAGTGGTTGATGAGCTGGGTCTTGCCCGGTGTGGCCGACGTCTTGGCCAATGCCTTCTTGCGCGTCAGCATATTGATGAGGCTGCTCTTGCCCACATTGCTGCGCCCTATGAAGGCGTATTCGGGCTTTGCTATCGCGTCTATGGGACATTGGTCTGCGCGGCTGTTGGATATGTAGAAGTCGGCGGAGGTAATGTTCATGGCGTTGGCTTTTTGAGTTGCGGCCTATCGTATGAGGTCGGTACCCATATAAGGCTGCAAGGCCTTGGGGATGCGGATACCTGCTTCGCTCTGGTTGTTCTCCAAGAGGGCCGCCACGATGCGTGGCAGAGCGAGGGCTGAGCCGTTGAGGGTGTGGCAGAGGCGTATCTTCTTGTCTGCACCACGATAGCGGCATTTGAGGCGGTTGGCTTGGTAGGCGTCGAAGTTGCTCACCGAGCTTACTTCCAGCCAGCGTTGCTGTGCTTCGCTATATACCTCAAAGTCGTAGCAGATGGCGCTGGTAAAGCTCATGTCGCCTCCGCAAAGACGGAGCACGCGATAGGGAAGTTCCAACTTCTGGAGCAGGCCTTCGACGTGCGCCAGCATCTCCTTGTGGCTTTCGGCACTGTGTTCGGGGGTGTCGATGCGGACAATCTCTATTTTGGAGAACTCGTGCAGACGGTTGAGCCCGCGCACATCCTTGCCATAGCTGCCTGCTTCGCGGCGGAAGCACTGCGTGTAGGCGCAGTTCTTGATAGGCAGGTCTTTCTCCTCGATGATGACGTCGCGGTAGATGTTCGTCACAGGCACTTCTGCCGTGGGTATGAGGTAGAGGTCGTCGGCTGGGCAGTGATACATCTGTCCTTCCTTGTCGGGCAACTGCCCTGTGCCGTAGCCGCTGGCAGCGTTTACCACTGTGGGCGGCATGATTTCCGTGTAGCCGCTCTCGCGTGCCTCGTCGAGGAAGAAGTTGATGAGCGCGCGTTGCAGCCGTGCGCCGTAGCCCGTGTAGATGGGGAAGCCTGCTCCTGTGACTTTGACGCCGAGGTCGAAGTCTATGAGGCCGTATTTCTTGGCCAGTTCCCAATGTGGAAGTTTCGCTTCGCTGCTCTCGGGCACGGTGGTCCAGTTGCCCACGGTGTCGCCTTCGTGGCAATCGCGCAGGCTGCTCTTCACCACGAGGTTGTCTTCGGCTGCTTTGCCTTCGGGCACTTCGGGGTAGGGGATATTGGGGATGGCGTACAGCAGCTGTGTGCGTTCTTCTTCGGCCGCTTGCATCTCTTGCTCCAGTTGTGCCGTCTGTGTCTTGATGTCGGCCACTCTTGCTTTGACTTGCTCGGCTTCTTCGCGCTGGCCTTGCTTCATGAGCATGCCGATGCTCTTGCTGAGCCCTTTTGCTTCGGAGAGCAGGTGGTCGAGTTGGGTCTGTGCGTTCTTGCGCTTGTTGTCGGCAGCGAGCACTGCGTCGATGGCTGCGCGTGCTGCCGTGAAGTGTTTCTTTTCTAATCCACGGATGACGCCTTCATAGTCTTCCGTGATTTGTCGTATGGTAAGCATGTTGTAGTGTGATTGTAGTGTCGTAATGTGCAAAGGTACGACTTATTTTCGAGATTTCCCCTTTTGGGCGGTGATTTTTAGCGAATTGCCCCCCTTTTTGTGAGCAAAATCTATGATTTCTCAATAAAAATGGTAACTTTGCGGTTCACACGATACCTTTCCCGCTATGTCTGCTCTGATTATCAACGACCCTGTCTATGGCTTCACGAGTGTGCCTCGTGGCTTGCTGACATCGCTCATCGCGCATCGCTATTTCCAGCGACTGGGTCGCATCCGTCAGTTGGGTATGGGTAGTTTTGTCTATCCCGGTGCGCTCCATACGCGTGCTGCCCATAGTCTTGGTGCTTTCCACTTGATGCAGGAAGCCTTGCTCACCTTGCAGCAGAAGGGCACTTTCCTCTTCGATAGCGAGGTGGAGGCAGCCGAGGCAGCCATCTTGCTCCACGACGTGGGGCATGGGCCGTTCTCGCATGTGCTGGAGCGGACGCTTGTGGATGGCGTGAGTCATGAGCAGCTCAGCCTCTTGATGATGCAGCGTCTCAACCGAGAGTTTCGCGGCGATCTCACTTTGGCTATCAATATCTTCACGGACACCTCTTCGCGTCCTTTCCTCCACGAGCTCCTCTCGTCGCAGCTGGATGCCGACCGCCTCGACTACCTCTGTCGCGACTCCTTCTATTGCGGGGTGCGCGAGGGCAATATAGGTGCGTCGCGTATGATCAAGATGCTGCGTGTGCAGGATGAGCAGTTGATGATAGATATCAAAGGGCTCTACACGGTGGAGAACTACCTGATGGCGCGTCGCCTTATGTATTGGCAGGTCTATCTCCACAAGACGGTGGTGGCTGCCGAAGAGGTGCTGCGCCAGACCTTGCGGCGTGCCAAGTACTTGCTCTCGCAGGGTGAGTCTTTGGCGGCCACGCCGACTTTCTTGTTCTTCCTTACGCATCAGTGCTCTTGCGCCGACTTTGAGCGCGACGAGGCGCTCTTGGACGCTTATGCCGAGCTTGACGATAGCGACGTCATCGCTTCGCTCAAGATGTGGCAGAAGAGTAAGGACCGTATCCTTTCGCGTTTGGCGCAAGACTATGTGCAGCGCCATCTGTTCAAGGTCACGGTGTCGGCAGAGAAACCCGCCGAGGAGTCGCTCGCTGCGTTGCGCCGTAGCACAGCCGAAGCGTTGGGCATCGATGAGGCCGACGCCGACTACTTTGTCACCTGTCGTCGCGTCAATAGCCGCATCTACTCGCCGGAGAGCGAAAACATCTGGCTGTGGGAGGACGCCGATCATGTCCATGAACTGGCCACTGTGTCGCATGTCGTGCGCGACGACACGCCGTCCGATGAGAAGTACTACACCTTTGTTCAGCGTTGAATCTGCCTATGTCTGCCTCTTTCCGCTCTTCGTTTCGTCGCCTCCTCGTAGGCTTGTTGTGCTTCGTGGCTTGCTATGCTGTGTGCACGGCGCGCGACAAGTATAGCCATGTGCAGGTGGGCGACACCATCCCCCAGTTTGAGGTACGCCTGATTGATGGCACGCTGATGCGCTCTGCCGACATGGTGGCAGGTGTCACCGTGCTGATATTCTTCGACACCCAGTGCTACGACTGCCGCCGCGAGCTCCCGATCCTCGAGCGTCTCTATGCCGAATATGGCGGATGTGGCGTGCGCTTTTTGGCCATCTCGCGCAGTGATGCCGCCGATGCGGTGTCGCGCTATTGGGCTGATAATGCGCTCACGTTGCCAGTGGCTGCCGACCCCGAGCGACGTGTCTATCGCCGCTTTGCGCAGCGCATGGTGCCGCGTGTCTATGTCGTCGGTCGTGACGGCGTGGTGGTGGCGCAGTATCACACGAAAGCCCGTCGCCGTGCGTTGCGCAAGGTATTGACGCAGCAGTTGGCGCAGCATACTCCTTCTTGACAACCTAAAAATCCTTTTTTCGATAATGAAAAATCCTATCCTCACCTCTCGCCTCATCGGTATGAACTTCTTGGAGTTTGCCGTATGGGGGGCTTATCTCACCTCTATGGGCACCTACTTGGCTGGTGCAGGCTTTGCCGAACACATCTGGCTGTTTTACGCCATACAGGGTGTCGTGTCTATCTTCATGCCGGGCATAATGGGCATTGTGGCCGACCGCTGGGTGCCTGCCCAGCGTCTGCTGGGCTTCTGCCACCTGATGGCGGGTGCGCTGATGGTCGCTGCGGGCTTCTATGGCTTGCAGTCTGCGCCCGCGTTTGGCGGTCTCTTCGCGCTCTATACGCTCTCTGTGGCCTTCTATATGCCTACGCTCGCGTTGAGCAACGCTGTGGCCTTCAATGCCTTGAACATGGCCGGTATGGACACCGTGCGCGACTTTCCGCCCATCCGTGTCTTTGGCACTGTGGGCTTCATCTGCACCATGTGGGTGGTCGATCTCTGCGGCTTCCAGCCGACGAGTTATCAGTTTGTGGTCAGTGGCGGTTTGTCCTTGCTCTTGGGCTTGTACGCGCAGACGCTGCCTGCTTGTCCTGTCAGCAGTGCTACGGCCTCGCGGAGTTTCGCCGAGTCCATGGGCTTCGATGCGTTTCGCTTGCTGCGTGAGCGGCGCATGGCGCTCTTCTTCCTCTTCTCCATGCTGCTGGGTGTCAGCTTGCAAATCACCAATGGCTATGCCAACCCTTTCATCACTTCCTTCCAGAGCGTGACGGCGTATGCCGACACCTTTGGTGCGCAGCATGCCAACATCCTCATTTCGCTCTCGCAGGTGAGTGAGACGTGTTGCATCCTGCTCATTCCCTTCTGCCTCAAGCGTTTCGGCATCAAGCGTGTGATGATGCTGGCCATGCTGGCATGGGTGCTTCGCTTTGGTCTCTTCGGCCTTGGCAATCCGGGCGACGGCGTGTGGATGTTTGTCCTGAGTTGCATCGTCTATGGTGTTGCCTTTGATTTCTTCAACATCAGCGGCGCACTCTTTGTCGATGAAAACACAGACCGCGGCATCCGTTCTTCGGCGCAGGGTCTCTTCATGATAATGACCAACGGTCTGGGTGCCAGCCTTGGCACATGGGCCGCAGGCCAGATTATCAACCACTATGTCTATACACAGCCCGAGGCGATGCAGATAGCAGGCTGGCGCACGGCTTGGTTCATTTTTGCCGCCTATGCCCTTGTCGTCCTTGTGCTCTTCGCGCTCTTCTTCCGTGAGAAGCGGGCTAAATAACCTTGCACCATGTCACATACCATTAGCGAAATCACCCGCTTAACGGCCGCAGAGCGTGTGGGCTCTGGGGCTGATATTGCCGTCGAGTGGCTACTGACCGACAGCCGCTCGTTGGCATTTGCTGAGACTTCCCTCTTCTTTGCCTTGCGTACACGCACTGGCGATGGCCACCGCTACATCGGCCAGCTCTATCGTCAGGGCGTGCGCCACTTCGTGGTCGAAAGTGTCCCTGACGACGCCGACATCGACCTTTGTGAGTGCAACTTCCTTGTGGTCAGTTCGCCGCTGCTGGCTTTGCAGCAGGTGGCGGGGGCGCACCGTGCAGCCTTCGACATCCCCGTCGTTGGCATCACGGGCAGCAATGGCAAGACGACGGTCAAGGAGTGGCTCGCGCAGCTCTTCGCGGCCACGCACACTGTGGTGCGCTCTCCGCGTAGTTACAACACCCAGATAGGCGTGCCGCTCTCGGTGTGGCAACTCGCCGAAACTTCCGACCTTGGCATCTTTGAGGCGGCCATCACGCACCCCGGCGAGATGGCGTTCTTGGAGCGTGTCGTGCGCCCCACCTATGGCGTGATGACTTGTCTGGGCGAGGCGCATCAGCAGCATTTCGAGAGTTATGAGCAGAAGTGCCGTGAGAAGTTGTCGCTCTTTGCCTCCTCCAAGGCGCTGGTCTATCCTGCCGACGATGCCACCATCTGTGCCTGTCTCGACGAGATGGGCTACCGTGGTGAGCGCGTGGGCTGGACCACGCAGGACAATCCCGATGCTCTCTTGCGGGTGCATGTGGAGGGCGACAGTCACAGCACGGTGCTCCACTACGACTATGCCCACGGCCAGCGTCGTGGCAGTGTCTGCGTGCCTTTTGTCACCAAGGCGGGCCATCACAATGCCATCAGCGTGCTGGCTATGGCGCTGCTCTTGGGGCTCGATGAGGCCAATCTGACGCAGGGCATGCATCTTTGACGCCGCTCGCTATGCGCCTTGAGGTGAAAGAGGGCATCAAGGGCATTACCCTGATCAACGACTCCTACAATGCCGACATCGACTCTCTCGGCATCGCGCTCGACTTCCTCCACCGTCGTTCGCACGGCAAGCGCACTGTCCTTGTGCTCAGCGACATGTTTCAGACGGGCATGAGCCCGCAGGCTTGGAGCAGCAAGGTGGCTGAGATGATACGCCTGCGCGGCATCAACGTGCTCATCGGTGTCGGCGAGTGGGTGCGTCGTCTGGCGCCGCTCATCGACATTCCGTTCTACTGTTTCGACACCACCAGCCGCTTGCTGGACAGCCACGTCCTCGACGACCTCGCTCCGGGCGATGTGGTCTTGCTTAAAGGGGCGCGTTCGTTTGCCTTCGAGCGTCTGGAGGAGTATCTCACGCTCAAGGTGCACGAGACGACGCTTGAGGTCAATCTCCTCGCATTGGCTGACAATCTGCGCCACTACCGCTCGTTGCTCGCTCCCGGGGTGAAGGTCACCTGCATGGTCAAGGCTTCTGCCTATGGCGCAGGCAGTCTGGAGGTGGCCGAGACGCTGCAAGATCTCGGCGTCGATTACCTCGCCGTCGCGGTGGCCGACGAGGGTGCTGCCTTGCGTGAGGCGGGCATCACGGCGGGCATCATCGTGATGAATCCCGAGATGTCGGCCTTCAAGACGCTCTTTCGCTACAACCTCGAGCCCGAAATCTACAACTTCCGCCTCCTGCATGCGCTCATCGCTGCTGCCGAGTCGGAGGGCGTGACGGGCTTCCCGGTGCACATCAAGTTTGACACGGGCATGTGCCGTCTCGGCTTCGACCCGCGCCACGACATACCAGCCCTTGCGGCGTGTCTGTCGGGTCAGTCCAATGTCGTGCCGCGTTCCGTCTTCACGCACTTTGCTGGTGCCGACGATGCAGGCTTCGATGCCTTCTCCGACCAGCAGTTCGCGCTTTTCGATAGGGCGTCAGCGGAGTTGCAGTCGCACTTCTCCCACCACATCCTGCGCCCCATCTGCAACACCGCTGGCCTGCCCCGCGGGGGCGCGCGGGCGGGGGGGGGGGGGGGGGGGGGGGGGGGCGGGGGGGGGGGGCGCGGGGGGGGGGGGGGGGGGGGGGGGGGGGGGGGCCTGGGCGGCCGGGGGGCGGGGGGGGGGTCCCCGGCGGGGGGGGGGGGGTGGGGCCGCTTGTTGTCCGCACC
>JAGHRU010000155.1 GCA_018066225.1 Candidatus Equimonas enterica | reverse complement strand
AAATTAGGCAGTTTCTTTTCCATAGTGAATTGTAAAGGTAGGTTCTATAAATTAGTCTTATCTTTATTCGGGGGTAGTATTCTATGCCTCTACTCGGCCGCTTTTGGGCTCTTCTCTCGCACCTTTCTTCCTTTCATTCAGTCACGGTGCCCGCACCGCTCCTTCATGATAGAAAGAAATCTACGTCGGAGTAGCCGCAAAACCGTCACGAGCTAATTTATAGAACCTACCTATTGTTTGTCGGGAATATTATTTGAGGATGCCCAATGCTTTGTTGTAAGCGGCATAGGCGAGTTTTACGTTGATTTGCGCGTCTATCTTTTCGCTCTCTGCTTGCAGCCAAGCCGTCTGCGCTGCCAGCAGGTCGCTGGTGGCGATGACACCTTCTTGAAAACCTACGCCAGCAACGCGCAGGTTCTCATTGGCTTTGCCGAGATTGTTGAGACTGAGTTCCAACTGACGGTTGGCTTCGTTTACGGTGAAACTGCTCTGCGTCACTTGTAAAGCGATTTTCTCCTTGGCTTCTTCGGTTTTGAGTGCTGCTATTTGGGCTTCTGCTTGCGCCGCCTTTATCTTGTTGCGGCCTTCGCCCCAGTGCCAAATGGGCATTTTCAGCGTAACGCCGACCGACCAATTGCCGCGAAACTTCTTTTCAAAACCGTTGTAAGGGTTGGGATTGGAGAGCATATAGCCGCCTATAAGCGCAAGTTGTGGCATATAGTCGCTGCGCACGATTTTCACCTTTTCCTTATAAATGTCGGAGGCGAGGGCGAGTTGTTGTATCTCTGGACGCGCTTCGTAGGCCTTGGCTATGTCGGGCGTGGTCTCGATGATGTCTGTCGCGATGTTGTCGAGTGACTCATCGGCAAGTGTGGGATTGCTCTCGAGAGGCAGTCCGCAGAGTTGGCAGAGCAACATACGCGATAGAGCGAGTCCATTCTCTACCTTTGTCAGCGCCATTTCAGCCTCATTGAGTTTTACATTGACGGTCAGTTCGGAAGCCTTGGTGGCTACACCTTCGTCAATCATGATAAGTACATCTTTGTCAAGATGCAGCAGCATATCACGATAACTTAGGGCGAGTTTGCGCTTGGCTACTAATGATACGACCTGCCAGTAGGCCTTATCAACGTCCAGCAATAGGCTTTGTATCTCTGCACGCTCGGCTTCGCCAGCGATGTCAGCGCTGAGCTTGGTGATGCGGTCGTAGGCTTTAATCTTACCGCCCATATAGAGTGGTTGCGTGAGCATAACGGCGGCGGCAGTCATATTGCGTGTATCGGTGCGAAAAGCATCCACGATGCTCTGCCCTACTCCCGTGAGTCCATTGCTCACGGCTGCTATCTGGTCGGCATATTGCCCCACAAGTGGTGCTAAGTCTGGGTGGGCAGCGATGATATCGCCTATGGCTCCTTGCAGCTTACCGCCTACGCCTGTCAAGGCCGCTTTCTGATCGTCGTTGAGGATAGATGCCTCTTTGCCGCTGTGTATGTA
>JAGHRU010000034.1 GCA_018066225.1 Candidatus Equimonas enterica | reverse complement strand
GACTTCTTCGGCTTCTACATCGAGCGACGTCTGGATGACAGGACGCTCGGAGGCAACGACAAAGATTTCCTCATTGCGGTACCAGAAGGCAGGACGTATGCCCCACGGATCGCGCAGGGTGGAGGTCTCGCCCGAGCCAGTCATGCCGCAGAGTACGTAGCCGCCGTCCCAGATGGGGGCGGCGGAGCGTAGCACGTTGGCCACATCAATGTGGTCTTCGATATAATTGGTGATATTGAGGTCTTTGAGACCCTTGGCTTCCGCTTCACGGAAACAACGCTCGGATTCTCTGTCGAGGCGATAGCCCAATTGCTCCAGCAGCAGATAGGTGTCGCTGACCATGCGTGGGTGCTGCCCTTTGACGGCGATATGCTGGAAGATGTCGTCCACGTTGGTCATGTTGAAGTTGGCGCAGATACAGAGGTTCTTGGCGCGCCAGTTGTCACGACGCAGGAAGGGATGGATGTACGACAGGCCGCGCTTGCCCGTTGTGGCATAGCGCAAGTGCCCCATGTAGATTTCGCCAGCGTAGGGAATGTGGCGTGCGGCATACTGCGGGTTGTTCTGTTCTTCCTTGTTGTATTCAGCGATTTTGCGGTGCACATTGCCAAAGATTTCCTGAATGGCTGTGCTGCCCATTGCACGCTCGCGAAACACATACTCCTCGCCGGGCTGTGCGGTCAGTTTCATCGCTGCCAGTCCTGCGCCTTCTTGTCCGCGGTTGTGTTGCTTCTCCATGATGAGGTATAGCTTGTTGAGGCCATACATCCATGTGCCATATTTCTCTTGGTAATAACTGAGTGGTTTGAGTAGCCTTACCATAGCCACGCCACATTCGTGTTTCAGAGGTTCCATATCGCTGTTTGGGAATTTGAGGGCAAAGTTACAATTTTTTTCTTAAATAATCCTCCGCTTCTTTGATATATTATGAGCGATTTTGCGAAATTTGTGTCGGCAGTTGCCTTATGTGCGCAAAAAGTCGTATCTTTGCGGTGTTTTTCGGATTATTAATACCTCTATATAATATGGAATTAGCCACTAAATATGCGCCAGAAGCCGTGGAAGGCAAATGGTATGAGTATTGGGAAAAGCACAATCTGTTCGCCTCGCAGCCCGATGAGCGCGAGCCTTACACCATCGTCATCCCACCGCCTAATGTGACGGGCGTGTTGCACATGGGGCACATGCTCAACAACACGATACAGGACATCCTTGTGCGTAGAGCACGTATGGAGGGAAAGAACGCCCTGTGGGTGCCTGGCACAGACCACGCTTCCATCGCTACGGAGGCAAAAGTGGTGCAGAAACTCTCGAAGCAAGGCATTCGCAAGCGTGACTTGACGCGTGAGCAGTTCTTGGAGCACGCTTGGGACTGGACGCATGAGCATGGCGGCATCATCCTCAAGCAGTTGCGTCGCATCGGCGCCAGTTGCGACTGGAGTCGCACGGCTTTTACGATGGACGAGAAGCGCAGCGAGAGCGTTGTCAAGGTCTTCGTGAATCTCTATAAGAAAGGCCTCATCTATCGTGGCCTGCGTATGGTGAACTGGGACCCCAAAGCGCAGACTGTGCTTTCCACCGAAGAGGTCATCTATCGTGAGGAACAGTCGAAACTCTACTACTTGAAGTACTATGTCGCCGATCAGTCTGCCGTCAAGCCTACGGCGCAGGAAGGTGAGGTGCTGCATCGTGACGCCAAAGGCTACTATGCCGTCGTGGCGACCACGCGTCCCGAGACCATCATGGGTGACACCGCGATGTGTATCCACCCCAAAGATCCTAAGATCCGCTGGCTCTCTGGTCACCGCGTCATCGTGCCTCTCGTGGGGCGTGAAGTGCCAGTCATCGAAGACCGTTATGTCGAAATAGAGTTTGGCACGGGCTGCTTAAAGGTGACGCCTGCCCACGATGTCAATGACTATCAGTTGGGCAAGACGCACGGCCTTGACACGATAGACATCTTCAATCCCGACGACACGATTGCCGAGGCTGCGGGTAGGTATGTCGGTA
>JAGHRU010000223.1 GCA_018066225.1 Candidatus Equimonas enterica | reverse complement strand
GTCAATCCTTCGTTTTGCACTTCGCGCCTGTTGCTGTTTCGTGTATTGGCAAACGCTATCCGTTTCTCAACAAGCGAGAGGATGGTGCCAAGGACTTTATGGTCGATAAGGCGTTGGTCGCTGATTTTCGTGCTATGGAGCGCGGTGTGTTGCGGGGCGTTGATGAGGCTGACAAGGCATTGGCGTGGGGACTCTTTGGCACGCACGACGAGAGTGTAAACTGTCAGAAGGAGTACCGCAAGGCCTACGGCGATGCCCATTTTCGCCTTTTCGATGGTGGCCATCGGCTCAACGATGCGGTGCTCGGCGGCGTCCTTATTCCGCTCATTCGCCAAATCTTGCCGTAAATGGTGGGGGATAGACACCGTGCTTACGCCTCCCCGTTTTCTGGTCTGTACGGACGAGTAATGCCTTGTTTTGCAAGGCGTATATAGCAGAATGTGTCTCACCTTGCACTTTTCGGCGAAAAACAAGGTGAAATGTTTGGTCACTTGCGAAAGAGTTTGTACTTTTGCATCCGCAAACAAGCAATTACCACGCACTCTTAGCTCAGTTGGTAGAGCAACTGACTCTTAATCAGTGGGTCCAGGGTTCGAACCCCTGAGAGTGTACGAAGGTTGGAATCTTCTCTTGAAGGTTCCGACTTTTTCGTATCTGCCTACCGTGGTAGAACAGAAATGTGGCGAAACGCTTGCGCGTTTGTGGCGAAATGTGTAACTTTGCAAGTGAAATTCAAAGCATCGCCTATGTAGCACGACCGATTAAAGACGTAAAGATAAAGAAGCGTTAACTTGTATTCTTGTTTCAGAAAATCGCCAAATTTAATGAAGCAGTCAAGAGTAAAAGTTGATGCTCACGCTTATGGCGTGGGCTTTTACTCGTATATGGCTGCAAGGTGTTTGGCGATACCTCTGAAACATGGACGAAGTATTAGTCCACGTTTTTTTATTGTCTATCTCTTGGAACTTTGGACTACTTGATTTTATTACGTATATCTACAATAATTATTATAAACCGAACAACTTATGAATACATTTTTAGCAGTGGTACTTCCTTCACTTCTTGGCTTTGTCTATTATCTCATTTATTTAGAAAGAATACGTGAACCAGGACGGGTCTTGCAACGAAATTTTGCGAAATTGGGTGTATTGACGGGTAGGACATTAGTTGAAATTATTAATGTTTGTGGTTACCCTCAAAGTGTATCTTATACAGTTGATGAAGATGGCGAGCCTGCAAAAATTATACAATGGGTTGCATCGGGGTATCATATCGTTTTGCTGTTTGACGAAGAAGATATATGTCAAGGGGTGAGCTGTGAAACCTCTGTCGCTATTTAGTTGTTTTTTGTGGTGTTAGGCTTTGTACGCCTATCACTTGATATTTCTATGCACTGCAAAGGTACTGAAATCCAGCAAAAGGAGAGGACTATATTCAAAACTTATACACCAATGGCTATCCCGACAAAGGATAGCCATTGGTGCTTACGCGCGCGTATATATAATATAGGTATAGCCTACGGGTACGTTATTCGTGCTTCAAGAAGTCGATGACCTCGCTGATGCGGGCGAAGGCCATGCCGATGCAGGTGTCGGCTGCGCCATAGTAGATGCAGACCTTGTCGCCCTCGGTGAGTGCTGCGCAGGGGAAGACCACGTTGGGCACATCGCCAGCCAACTCGTACGGTGCGGCGGGAGCGAGGAGATAGTTCATGCTGCGGTGCAGGACACGGCTGGGATCGGCGAGGTCGAGCAAGGCTGCTCCCATAGAATAGCGGTAACCGTTGCAGGTGCGGATGACACCGTGGTAGAACAGCAGCCAGCCCTCATCGGTGCGGATAGGTACGCTGCCAGCACCGATTTTGAGGCACTGCCACGCGCTCTCTTCAAAGGGCGTGGTGGACATCACCAGGCGATGTTCGCCCCAGTATTTCATGTCGGGGGAGTAACTGAGGTAGATGTCGCCAAAGGGGGTGTGTCCGTTGTCGGATGGGCGCGAGAGCATGCAGTAACGGCCACCTATCTTTTCGGGGAAAAGTACGCCGTTGCGGTTGAAAGGCAAAAAGGCGTTCTCGCACTGATAGAACGTCTGGAAGTCGGTGGTGTAGGCTATGCCGATAGTAGGCATGCCCTTATAGCCGTTGCACCATGTTATCCAGTAGCGGTCTTCTATCCAGCAGCAGCGTGGGTCATATTTGTAGGTCGATTCGATCATGTCGGTGTTGCCGCCTACGAAGGAGATGGGCTCGTGGTTGATGTCCCAGTGTATGCCGTCGCGGGAGAAGCCAGCAAAGATGTTCATCTGCACGCGACGGTTGTCGCAGCGAAAGACACCCGCAAAGCCTTCGCCGAAAGGCACGACGGCGGAATTGAAGATGGAGTTGGACGAGGGGATGGCGTAGCGTTGGACAATAGGGTTTGCGCTGTATCGCCAGACGACATCGTGGGAGTCGGCAGGGCGTTCTTGCCAAGGGATGTGTTGCGTCATCATGATTGTGGTATGGAGATTGGAGTGAATATCGTGTGCCGTGTAGCAAAGTTACACCAAAGCGACGACACCGCCAAGCCGCAGGCCAAATAGTTGCGCCAAGCCGACGGGAGAAAGGTTAAAATAGACGAAAGGTTTGGTCAGTTGCATAGTATTTTGTAATTTTGCTGCGATTTTGTACCCATACGCACATATTCTATGAAAAAGATACTCCTCATCGCCATTGCCCTTTGTGCCAGCATCGGCATACAGGCGCAGACGGCCATCGGCACTGACTCGCCATACTCTCGCTATGGTTTCGGACTTATGGGCGACCAAGCCGTCGGCTGCAACAAAGGTCTTGCAGGACTGAGCATGGGCTTGCGTGGTGGCCGTAGCCTCAACATCGGCAACCCAGCCTCGTATAGTGCCATCGACAGCCTCTCGTTTCTGCTCGATATGGGGCTCTCGGTGCAGAGTGCCAATTTCAGCAACGGCAAGGTGTCGGACAATCGCGTCAATGGCGACTTCGACTATCTCGTGATGGGCTTCCGTGCCTCCAAGGGGCTGGGCCTCTCGCTCGGTGTGACCAAACTCACGAGCATAGGTTATGACATCGTGGAGAACGGCAAGTCCTTGACCTCTGCGCTCACGGGCGACATCACGCCTGCTATGAAATATACGGGCGAAGGCGGATTGCACGAAGTCTATATCGGCGCAGGCTATCGCCCCTTCCGTCACCTCTCGTTGGGCGTCAATGCAGGCTATATGTGGGGTACGCTGAGCAATGCGGCACTTACCAGTTACAGCGAAAGCAGTGTGCAGTCGCTTGGCCGCAACTACTACGCAGAGATACGCTCCTACAAGGTCGATTTCGGTCTGCAATATGAGCACGCCATCGGTGCGCACGACGTTTTGGTTTTGGGCGCGACGTATGGCTTGGGACATAACATTAACAACCGTGCCACCTTCTTTAGTCAGACCATCAACAACAATACGCAAGTCGTCGCTGGCGATACCCTCAACACCGCCAACGCTTTCCAGTGGCCGCACAGTTTCGGCATCGGTCTCACTTGGCAGCATCGTGGCCTCTGCATCGGTGCAGACTACACGATGCAGAAATGGAGCAGCGTGAAATATCCCACCCTCGTGACCACAGGAGGACAAACCGCCTACAAGGCGCAGAAAGGTGCCTTCGACAATATGACGCGTATCGCGGTGGGTGCGGAATATATCCCCGACGCCAACGGCATCCGATGGCGCTCACATGTGCGCTACCGCTTCGGCTTCGCCTACACCTCTCCCTACTATAAGGTCAATAATCAGGAGGGACCGCAGTCCTTCCTCGTGACAGCAGGTGTCGGCCTTCCTGTAATGAACCTCTTCAACAACAAGTGTATCGTCAATCTGACGGCGCAGTATGAGCACATCAAGCCCAAGTTTGCAGGGCAGATTACCGAGAACTACATCCGGCTTTGTGTCGGTGTGTCGTTCAATGAGCACTGGTTCATGAAGTGGAAAGTAGAGTAATCTCTCTCACCGCGTGTCGTCCTATGCGCTCTCCTTTGCTCCTTTCGTTACACGGTCTCCTCGCTTTCGGAGGAATACTATGCCTTTTGGGCATGGCGGCGTGTAGTTCGGAGGCACCGCCACAAGCCCCTGCCATTGCGCAGCGCGACTCCATGCCGGTGATGATGACACGCGGCGTGTCGAAACTCATCTCGGACTCTGGCGTTATTCGCTACAAGGTTATTGCCGAGGAGTGGGCGGTGTATGACAAGACCAATCCACCACGACAGGAGTTTCTCGGCGGCGTGTTTCTCGAACGCTTTGATGAGCAACGCAATGTCGATATGTACATCACGGCCGACACCGCCTTCTGGTATGACCAAAATCTCTGGGAATTGCGCGGCCGCGTCCGTATAGATAATAAGGCGGAGGCCACGACATTTACCACAGAGAAACTCTACTGGGATATGGGTCGCCGAGAGTTCTATTCCGACTGCTATATGCATATCGTCAAGCCGACAGAGGAACTCGAAGGCAACTGGTTTCGCTCCAACGAAAGCATGACCCAATACGAAGTGCGCCAGAGTCGTGGCTTCATGCCCGTGCCTCATGGGGCTTCTGCTACGAGAGATAGCACCCGCAAGCCCCTACAACGGGTGGGAAGGTAAAGGGCGTTTGCTCGTGATTTTACCTCAAACAGCGCGCAATGTGCACTTTTTTTGCAGAAAAGGCGGTGTTTTCCGTATTTTTTGTGTAACTTTGCGCTCGCTTAAAGGTAGGCCGCATAGCCACCGCGACTCACGAAATATCGCAAATAATAAAACAAAACAATAAATTCTATGGCAGCATTACAGAAAATTAGAAGTTATGGCCCCCTGCTGATTATCATCATCGGCCTGGGTCTCTTCGCTTTTATTGCTGAGGACGGCGCACGCGCCATCCAGACAATTACCGGCGTAGGCAAGATGCAAGCCGGTATGGTGTACGGAGACAAAATCTCTGCACAGGAATTTCAAGAAATGGTCGAGGAAGCCAAGCAAATGTACGAGATGCGTACTGGCCAGCAGATGGACAATGCCATGCACGACCAGTTTAGCGATCAGGTTTGGCAAGAGTACCTCACCTACAAACTCGTAGAGCATGAGTGCAACGAGCTCGGCCTTAAAGTCACCGACGAAGAAGTGCAGCACGCGCTCAACGAAGGTACGGCTCAAAGTCTGATGGCTATGGCTCCTTTCGTGGACAAGACGGGCAAGTTCAGCTTCCAAGCCTTGCAGGAGTTTAAGAAGCAGTACGATCAGATGGCTGGCCAGCAAGTAGATGCGCAAACTGCTGAGCAGATGCAGAAGATTATGGGTATGTGGGAATATACCTACAAGCAACTCAAAAAGGAACTGCTCATCAATAAGTACAACACGCTGCTTATGCAGTCTTTCATCTCCAATCCCGTCACCGCCAAGTCCCTCTTTGAGGATCGCACCGCTATGCGCAATGCCATTGTGGCTGCTATGCCCAATGCTAGCATCACGGATAAAGAGGCTGGTGCTGCTACCGATGCCGAGTTGAAGGACATGTACAAGCGTTACAAGGAGAAGTTCTGGATGCCTTTTGAAACGCGTGACCTGAAATACATTGATGTCGCTATCACGGCATCAAAGCAGGATGTGCAGGCTCTGGACAAGGAGATGGCTACGCTCTATCAGCGTCTCGCCGGTGGCGAAGACCCTGCTGCTGTTATCAATGGTAGCAAGAGCCTGGTGCACTACACCAACCTGCCTTTTACCAAGGACGCTTTCCCCGCAGACATCCGCATGAAGCTCGACAGCATGGGCGTAGGTGCTATTACTGCTCCCTATGAGAACGCCAGCGACAACTCCAAGAACATCATCAAACTCATTGCCAAGACGCAGGCTCCCGACTCAGTGCTCTATCGCACTATCTTCGTGCAGGGCGAGACGGAGGAGAAGACCCAGCAGCGTGCTGACAGTATCCTTGGCGCACTCAACGCAGGTGCCAACTTCAAGGCTTTGGCCAAGAAGTATCAGCAGCCCGGCGACTCCACTTGGATGACTTCCAAGATGTATCAAGGCGCAAGTTTCGACGAGGAAAGCACGAAGTACATTGCTGCTATCAACAATGCTGCTGTTGGCAGTTACACCAATCTTGAAATGCAGGGTGGTCGTGTTATCCTTCAAATACTTGATCGTAAGGCTATGGTGACGAAGTACAATGCTGCTGTCGTTAAGTATGCCATCGACTTCTCCAAGGCTACGCGTGCTGCTGCGCTCAATAAGTTCAACCAGTTTGTGGCTGACAACACCACGCTGGAACAGATTGAGAAGAACGCTGCCAAGGCTGGCTATGTCGTGCGTGAACTCAAAGAGTTTAACAACAGCACACACAACGTAGCAGGTGTCGGCTCTACCAAGGATGCTATCCGCTGGATTTTCGATGAGGCCGAGGTGGGCGATGTGTCCAAACTCTATGAGTGTGGCAACAACAACGACCACTTGCTTCTCATTGCCGTTACGGGCGTTCACGAAAAGGGCTACCGTGCTTGGGACGATGCCAATACCAAGGAAGTCTTGACGCAACTGGTCATGAACGAGAAGAAGAATGCAAAATTGGCAGAGAAGTACAAGGGCGTGAAGACGATAGCCGATGCCAAAGCCAAGGGCTTTGTTGTGGATAGCCTCAACAACCTCAGCTTTGCCAATACGCTGTTTGTCGCATCAGTTGGCACCCGTGAGCCTGTCTTGGCCGCTGTCGGCATGAAGACCAAGGTGGGGCAGACTTCTGGCCTTGTTCGCGGTGGTGCTGGTGTTTATCTCCTGCAAGTAGTCAATGAGCAGAAGACTGGGGAGAAGTTTGACGCCAAGCAAGAGATGCAACAAGCCGCTCAGATGAATATGCAAGTCATGGGTCAGCAACTCATGCAGACGCTTATCAAGAAGGCGAAAGTCGTTGATAACCGCTACAAGTTTTAAGTTCTAACGATAGGTGAGCATATGCTTGCCTATCGCTCGGACTTCACTTACTAATACTGCGCAGGCAGGACGCTTAGGGGCACTTATGACCTGTGCGTCCTGCCTGCCTTTTGTATGCCTAATATGTACCAGCCATTAATGTCTCACCCGGGGGTGTCGGCACTTCGTGCGGCCTTGCAGCAGGGAGACAGTCCAATCATTGTGGAGGGGCTTAAAGCCTCCTCTGCCGCTGTCGTGTTGGCCGCAATGGAGGCCAAGGAGAGTAGCGACGTTTCCCGCATTTATCTTGTTGTGCTGAATGATGAGGAAGAGGCGGGCTATTTCTACCACGATATGGCCCAACTCCTTGGTGCGGAGCGTGTTGCGTTTTTGCCTTCCACCTATCGCCGCTCGGTGAAGTATGCGCAGCGCGATGCTGCCAATGAAATCTTGCGTACCGATGTCATTACGCGGCTCAACGATTGGTCGGCAGAGACTTCGCCTTCGTTCTTCTTGGTGACTTTCCCTACTGCGCTTGCAGAGAAAGTGACCCGCCCAGAGGAGATGACCGCTCATACCATAAAGATAAAATCATCTGCGGAGTATGAATTGAGCGAACTTACGAGCAAACTCGATGCGCTTGGCTTTCAGCGTAAGGATTATGTGTATGAGCCCGGCGAATATGCTGTTCGTGGTAGCATCCTTGATGTCTTTTCGTTCTCCTCCGAATACCCTTATCGCATTGACTTCTTTGGGGATGAGGTTGATAGCATTCGCACTTTTGAGGTGCAATCGCAGTTGTCTAAATCGCAGTGTGACGCAGTGAGCATCGTCCCCGAAGCAAACCATGTACAAGGTGCTCTGGTGCCTTTCACAGCGTTGTTGCCGCAACAGGCTTGCCTCGTCTGCCGTGACCTTACTTACATCACTGAGCGCATCCAGAGCATATACGATGAAGGCTTTGCGCGTCAGGCTGTCGCGGAGTATGAAGTGCTTAGCGAGATGGATGCTGCCGCCCATCGGGAGGCGTTGAATGCCGCGTCGTTGCTATCTACGGGGGCTGCTATCTATGCTGATTTGTCGCAGATGCAGCGTATCAATTTAGGGCGATTGCATGGCGAGGAAAAGGGGGCTTCTGCGACCATTACATTTCAGACGAAGCCTCAGCCGCTTTTTCACAAGCACTTCGATTTGCTGCGCGAGGCCATCGATCGGCTACATAAGGAAGGCTATGTGGTGGACATCTATGCCAGCACGGAGAAGCAGAGTGAGCGTTTGCGCGAAATTCTCGCCGATGCTCCTGTCAATATCTGTTTCCAGACCTCACCGATGGGTGACGGCAGTGGCATAGTATTGCATGCTGGATTTGTTGATGCCACCTGCCGTCGTGCTCTCTTCACCGACCACGAAATCTTTGACCGTTTCCATAAATACAACCTTCGTAGCGACCATGCTCGCAATGCCAAGATTGCCTTGACGCTCAAAGAACTGACGCAGTTTGAGTATGGCGATTATGTGGTGCATATCGACCACGGCATCGGTCAGTATGCGGGTATGATGCGTCTGCCCGGTGCCGACGGGTCGATGCAGGAGATGATAAAACTCAACTACCTGAATGGGGCTGCTGTCTTCGTGTCTATTCATTCGCTCCACAAGGTGTCGAAATATAAGGGTAAGGAAGGCACGCCGCCACGTATGTCGCATCTTGGCACGGCTGCGTGGGACAATCTCAAAGAGCGCACGAAGAAGAAAATCAAGGATATCGCGCGCGATCTCATTCGTCTCTATGCAGCGCGTCGTGAGGAGCGAGGTTATGCTTTTGCTCCCGACAGTTATATGCAAAAAGAGTTGGAGGCGTCGTTTCGCTATGAAGATACGCCCGATCAACTCAAAGTGACGCAGCAAATCAAGGCCGATATGGAGCGCGTGCGCCCTATGGACCGCTTGGTGTGTGGCGATGTGGGCTTTGGCAAGACTGAAATTGCTATTCGTGCGGCTTTCAAGGCGGCTTCCGACAGCAAGCAGGTGGCAGTCCTTGTGCCGACAACGGTGTTGGCCATGCAGCACTATCGCACATTCTCTCGCCGCCTCAAAGAATTTCCTGTCCGTATCGAATATCTTAGCCGAGCCCGTACGGCCAAGCAGACGAAAGCGGTATTGGAGGATTTGGCCGCAGGCAAGGTCGATATCATCATCGGCACGCACAAACTCATTGGCAAACAGGTGAAGTTTAAGGACCTCGGCTTGCTCATCATCGATGAGGAGCAGAAGTTTGGTGTTAGTGTCAAGGAGAAGTTGCGCCAACTCAAAGTCAATGTAGATACGCTCACTATGACGGCGACGCCTATCCCGCGTACCTTGCAATTCTCCTTGATGGGTGCCCGCGACCTGAGTATGCTGCAAACGCCGCCGCCCAATCGTCACCCCATCCAGACGGAAGTGCATACTTTCGGCAGCGACATCATCGCCGATGCGGTCAATTTCGAACTCTCGCGTAGTGGCCAAGTCTATATCGTCACCAATCGTATTTCCTCTATTCCCAACATAGAGCGCATCATCCAGCAGCATGTGCCCGATGCGCGCGTTGTCGTGGGACATGGCCAAATGGCGCCAGACAAACTGGAGCGTATCATTACCGATTTCATCAATCAGGACTATGATGTGCTCATCTCTACGACAATCATAGAGAATGGTATCGACATCCCCAATGCCAACACCATCATCATCGACAACGCCCACCACTTTGGGCTTTCCGACCTCCATCAGATGCGTGGCAGGGTAGGACGTGGCAGTCGCAAGGCCTTCTGCTACCTCTTGGCGCCTCCTCTGGCACTGCTGCCCGACGATTCACGTCGGCGTCTGGAGGCCATAGAGAGTTTCTCCGACCTCGGTAGTGGTATCCACATTGCGATGCAAGACCTCGACATCCGTGGCGCGGGCAATTTACTGGGGGCAGAGCAGAGCGGCTTCATTGCCGACTTGGGCTATGAGACTTATATCAAGGTGCTCAACGAGGCTGTGGCTGAACTGATGAACGAGAGTGATATGCCATCATCCGATGCTGCTCCCAGCAGCGGTGGAGGCAGCGAATGTGATGGCGTGCAGGCGTATTATGTGGCAGAGTGCAACATCGAGTGTGACCTCAATGTGTATTTCCCTGAGTGGTATGTCCCCGGAGACAGTGAGCGTATGTTGCTCTATCGCGAACTCGATGGGCTCTTCGATGATGGTGCTATCGCTTTGTTTCGTCAGCGTCTGGAAGATCGCTTCGGTGCGTTGCCCCATGAGGCTGAGGAGTTGTTGCTTGTCGGCACGCTGCGCCGTTTGGGGCGCGTCTGTGGTTGTGAGCGCTTGGTGCTCAAGAATGGACGTATGACGCTTTATTTCGTGACCAATCCACAGAGTCCCTTCTATGCCAGTGAGCGATGTCAGCACATCGTGAGGTATGTGATGCAGCCTGCCCATGCCTCTCTGTGTCATTTCTCGGCGCAGCCCGGCAATCAGTATTTGCGCATTAAGGGCATTCATTCTATCCGTGAGGCACTGACCTTTATGCAGCACTTAGCCGAGTAGCGCAAAATTAATGGGCTCCACCTTGTGAAAAAGGAGAACCCATTAACCAACACAAAAACTAAACTAGACTTAACTAAACTATTAAGATGTTATCATCACGACAACGATTACGCTGCAAATATACGGCAAATTCTTTTATGTACCAAACCTTTGGGTGAAAAAATGTAAAAAAAGGCGTAAAAAAGTGCCGTTAATGTGAAAAAATGTGTTGCCGCAGTCCCAAGTCGGCTAATGTTAAAGCGGCCATAGCTTCTACGATGGGCACGGCGCGAGGCACCACGCAGGGATCGTGTCGGCCTGCGGCTTGCAGCGTGACTCGGCGGCCGTGTAGGTCTATCGTATCTTGGGGCTGCATCAGTGTTGCTACGGGCTTGAAGGCTACGCGAAAGTAGATGTCCTGGCCGTTGGTGATACCGCCCTGTATGCCGCCAGAGTGATTGGTCGTTGTCGTAATTTGGCCTTGGGGTGTTGTGGTGAAGCCGTCGTTGTGTGCCGATCCCCTCATGGCGGCGGCTGCAAATCCCTCGCCGTATTCAAAGCCATGGGCAGCAGGGATGCTGAGCATACCTTCGGCGAGGCGTGCTTGTGCCTTGCCGAATACGGGGTCGCCCAAGCCTGCGGGACAGCCCTTGGCGATGCAGGCGACGCAGCCGCCTATGGTGTCGCCAGAAAGCCTGACCTCGGTGATGAGGTCGGCCATGCGCTGTGCTACGCTCGGGTCAGGGCATCGCACGTCGTTGTGCTCTGCGGCAGTGAGATCGAGCGCTGAGTAGTGCGTTGTCAGCGCGATGTCTCCCACCTGCTGCGTGTAGGCGTGTATGCTGATGCCTGCTTGGCGCAGTAGCATCTTGGCAAACGCACCGCCTACGATGCGGCATACGGTCTCGCGCGCCGAGGCGCGGCCGCCGCCACGGTGGTCACGCAGGCCATATTTGGCCCAATAGGTGTAGTCGGCGTGTGATGGGCGTAGCACTTCACGCAGGCTGTCGTAGTCTGCGCTGCGCTGCCCTGTGTTGCGGACGATGAAGCCGATGGGTTGGCCTGTCGTCTGCCCTTGATAAATGCCAGAGAGACACTCCACTTCGTCCTTTTCCTCTCGCTGTGTTGTGAGACGGCTCTGCCCCGGCCGTCGCCGCAGGAGGTCGGTGTGTAGCAGCTGCTCATCGACGTGGATGCCAGCGGGCATGCCGTCGATGATGCCGCCCATAGCTGGGCCGTGGCTCTCGCCGAAAGTGGTCAGGCGTAGTAGGGTGCCAAAGGTATTCATAGGCGTTGTGATGGGGGAAAGGTCGGGGTACGTCAGTCGATAACGATGGCTGTGCCGCTGGTGGCTACCATCAGCATACTGTTGCCTTGGCCTATGGTCTCATAGTCCACGTCGATGCCGACGATGGCGTTAGCCCCGAGGGCTGCTGCGCGTTGCTGCATTTCTTGTAGCGATGTTTCGCGGGCTTCTGCCAAGACACGCTCATAACTGCCGCTGCGTCCGCCTACGACATCGCGTACGCTGGCAAAGAAGTCCTTGACGATGTTGGCGCCGATGATGGTTTCGCCTGTGACGATGCCTTTGTAGTCCACTACTTTGTGTCCGTCTATGGTGGGGGTGGTGCTTAATATCATAGGTCGTGTTATTCGTGCTTGTGGCAGCAGTGGTGCTCACCGTCTTCGTGGTGGTGATGATGGTGTCCGCAGCAGTGGTGCTCACCGTCTTCGTGGTGATGATGCCCACATTCGCCTTCACCGCAGTGGCAGTCCTCACCGCATCCGCCTTCGCAGTCGCCACAGCCGCAGCCACAGCCTTCGCCGGAGATGATGTTGAGTGCACCTTTCACCTCCTCATCCTTGGCGTCGCGAGCCTCTATGATGTCGCCCACATAGTGGAACGCGCGGCCAGCATAGGGGGCGTTGAGGTCGATGGTGACGGTTTTCTCCTCTACGCGCACCACGGTGCCCATAAAGCGGTTGCCGTCGGCATTGACCATAGGGATGATGTTGCCCTCGTAGATTTCGTCTTTCATGAAGTGACCATCGACGCAGAACATGTCTTTGGGAAACGGTATGACGCGCTCTGCGTAGTATTCGCCATTGCTCTCCTCTACGCTGAGGGTGAAGTCGAAGTGGTCGCCTGTCTGGAGATCCTTGACATGGGCTTCAAAGGCGGGGTTGCTCATGCCCAGTTCTGTGACGAACTGGAAGGGGTATTCTTTGGGGGCCTTTTCGAGTTGCTCGTGCACGCCTTCCTTGTTGTCGGCGTAGAGTTCGTAGGCCACGGTGATGAGTCTGTGCTTGTCCATAGGTGTAAGAGTGTGTAGTGTAATTGTGATAATTCGTTATGTGAGTTGCAAGTGGAGGGCTTCCACGAGTGTTTTGAAGTCCTTGCTGCTGTCTATCTTATGGGTGAAATACTGACGGGGTGTCATACTGCGCCAGCTGTTATCGTGCTGTGTCCTGTCAATGGGAAGGGTGATGGTGGGGGCGGGGATGTGCAGATTGTCCGACAGGTATTGGGCGATGTAGGGCACTGCGCGCTGCATAAACTGCTGTACCATCTCGTTTTCGACCATGAAGGTGATGCTGCCGTCGGCGGCAAGGCTTGGCTTGTGGGCCCGCATACGCCCCGATAGTGGCGCGTGCTCCGGGGGTAGCGAGAGGGCGTAGCGCGTCCAGTACACTTCCAGTTGCTCCTCGTCGATGCCGACAGGCTGCTGCGGGGTGCCCGCCGCCGTGGGCTGTTGCTGCGGGGCTTCGGCCGATGCTGGCACTTT
>JAGHRU010000048.1 GCA_018066225.1 Candidatus Equimonas enterica | reverse complement strand
CAGAGACCAATGTGCCCGGCACACTACTCCGTCTGGCCAAAGAAGGACTGACCAATCAGACCTATGACATCCACGACTTTAAGGTACACGCCGATGCGTATGTCGAAATGGCATTTGGCCACTCTCGCCAGATTAACGACCAATGGCGCATAGGCGCAAACCTCAAGGTGCTGCTCGGCGGTGCCAATGTCGATGCCTACTGCGACAAGGCACAACTGACCTTCAACGGCAACAACTGGACAGCAGTGACCAATGCCACCATTGCTGCCAGCGTGAAAGGGCTGAACTACCAGAGCGAAACCACAGAGCGTGGACCAGAAGGCCAGCAGACACCACACACCTACGTCAATGATTTCGATATCGACGGCGCAGGCCTCAATGGCTTTGGCCTCGCCGTAGATCTTGGCACAACATTTCGTCTCAACGACGACTGGACGTTCTCGGCCGCTCTGCTCGACCTCGGCTTCATCTCTTGGTCCAACAATATGGTAGCCTCTACCAATGGCGACCGCACATTCTCACTCGACGACCACATCTTCAACGCCGACGAGGATGCCGACAACGCTTTTGAACGCGAATGTGACCGCTTGACGGCCGACCTCGCTACCCTCTACGAACTGCAAGACTGTGGAGACCAAGGCCGACATACCACAGGGCTGGCCTCTACGCTCAACTTCGGAGCGCAATACACACTGCCTGCCTATCGCAAAATGACCTTCGGACTGCTCAACACCACCCGCATCCACGGCGCATACTCATGGACAGACTTCCGACTATCGGCCAACTGGCAAGCCACAAAGGCTTTGAGCCTCGGCACCAATATGGCCGTCGGCACTTATGGCTGCGCCTTCGGATGGATAGTCAATGTACATCCTGACGGCTTCAACTTCTTCTTGGCTATGGACCGCACCTTGGGCAAGTTGGCGAAGCAAGGGCTGCCACTTTCGAGCAATGCCAGTGTCACTATGGGCATCAACTTCCCCTTCTAATCCCGACCACCATGAGACATCTACTTATCCTCCTGCTTGCCCTGACGGCTTGCGCTTCGGCCTGTCACGCCCAATCCACCCCGCCCGCTGCCCCCATCGACACGCTCGTGCGCGCCGACTGGGCGGCTTTCGGCCCCAGCAGCATCAGCACCAACGAGTATGGCATCTTCATCAACGTCAGCGGCGCGATACAGATTAAGGTGGCCTTCGACGACCACCTCTTCTACATCGACGGCGTGGCGCAGCACACCGGCGGCTACAAAGACCCCTCGGAGTTTCACACGCTGGGGCAGATCTTTGCGCCCTACGAGGCCATCACCGTCAATGTCATCACCAACAGCGAGACCTCCCGCACCCACTACTTGAAGGCCAAGGACGGCTCGTGGCACACGCTGCTCGTGCCTTTCCCCGTCCGCCCCTCCGCAGCGCGTTGAGGCTGACTGCCTGCATCAACAACAACTCGGCTTATCGTACGAAACACGCCCGCTGCGCTATGCTGCGCAACGGGCGTGCTTTCGTTTGTGGCTTCTTATGCCATCGCGCCTCAAAACCGCCATTGCACCGCTTCGCCTTCGCGCCACGGCGTGTACTTCACGCGGCCTGCGCTGACGAGGCCGAGGCGCAGGGTGTGGCGGCGCGGTGGCAGGGTGCCGTCGGTGTGCCGCATGCTGACGGCGATGGTGCCGTCGTCAGCGCGCTGCGCCGTGAAGGTATAGACGGTATATTGTCCCTCGCGGTAGCCGAAGCCGTCGCGCGCGTCCTCATAGAGACGACCCGTGGCGCGGCCATCGGCATCAAGGCAGACGAGCAGCGTGAGGGAGTCCGTCGCGAGTTCCTCCACGTTCTGCGCGAGATTGGCAAGCGGCACGACGCTGCCCGGGCGTTGATAGAGCGTGGCCTGATACTTGTCCGGCTGCTCCTCCAAGGTGAGGCGTTGCCAAAGCGCGGGCAGGTGCACCTTCTCGGCCCAACGCGGCACGACGGCGAGGTCGCCACCTACAAGGAACGCCTGCTCCTCACCACGCAGCGCGAGGTCGTGGACATCGGCCATAAAGACAGGGCGCATGACGGGCATGCCCGTGCGCGTCGCCTCCTCAAAGGCCGTGTAGATATAAGGCAGGAGACGGTAGCGGCGGTTGATGGCGGTGCGGCAGGCATCGAGCGTGGCACGGTCGAAAGCCCAAGGCTCTTGGCGCACGCCGCCTTGGTCGCAGTGGTTGCGGGCGAAGGGATAGAAGGCACCCACCGCCGTCCAGTCGGCAAGGAGTTCGGCCGTGGTGCTGGTGTTGAAACCGCCGATGTCGGCACCGTTGAAAGGCTGACCCGAGAGCCCGATGTTGAGGCTCATGGGGATGGAGAGGCGCAGGTGGTGGTACGACGATTTGTTGTCGCCCGTCCACATGGCGGCATAGCGGTGGCTACCGAGGAAGCCAGCACGGCTGAGCACGAAGGGACGGCGGTCGGGGTGCGAGAGCAGCAGGCCGTCGCGCGAGGCCTTGACCATATAGTGGGCATAGACATTGTGGTAGCGCAGATGTGGGCCTGCGGCGAGGCCTTCGCCACCACGGTGATGGGCGTCGAGCGGCATGGTCTTGGTGGCACTACTGCCGATGGCGGGCTCGTTCATGTCGTTCCACACACCGTCGATGCCCTCTGCCATAAGCGCGGGATAGAGGCCGCTCCACCAGCGACGCACCTCGGGGCGCGTGAAGTCGGGGAAGTGGCAAGGCCCCGGCCACACATTGCCGACATAGGGCTGGTGGCGGCTGTCCTGCACCCAGTAGTCGGCGGCCGTGCCTTCACGGTCGAGCCAGAAGGTGCTATCGACCTTGATGCCGGGGTCTATCATGCACACGCTCTTGAAATGGCGGGCGTGGAGGTAGTCGGTGACGCGGCGCGGATGAGGGAACTCCTCGGGCGAGAAGGTGAAGATGCGGAAGCCGTCCATGTAGTGGATGTCCATCCAGATGACATCGCAGGGGATGCGGTGGCGACGCAACTGGTCGGCGATGTCCATCACCTGCGTATCGGGGTGGTAACTGAAACGGCACTGCTGGTAGCCCAACGCCCACATCGGGGGCAACGGCGCATGACCCACAAGGTCGGTGAACTGCTGCATCAACGCCTGCGGACTCTCGGCCTCGATGACCACCACACGAAAGGCAGGGCCATCGCTGCGGAAGGTGACATCGGCATCGGCGTGAATGGTCATGCGCCATGTGCAGTCGGCGATGAGACCAAAGGCCGTGCCGTCTCGGCGCACACCCATGAGCCACGGGTGGCTCTGGTAGAGGCGCGTGGAGTCTTCTTCGCAGTAGTTGGGGTTGTCGGTGTTCCAGAGCGTGACGGTGGTGCCACCACGCCGCAGCGTGCCGTTCACCTCGCCTTCGCCATAGTAATCCACGCCTTCGCCCACATGGACGGTGGCTACGCTCTGCGCGCCGTCCTGCGAGAAGACAGGACGCAGCGACCAGTCGGCAGCAACGGCAGCCGTAGGACAAAGTTCGCGCTCGAAGATGGGCGACGGCTGATGCGCCGCAGCATCATAGGCGGCGGGATAGAAGACAGCGACACGGCTGTCGGCCATGTAGCACTGCTGTGCCGAGACAGCGAGCAGGCTCGCAAGGCATAGCAGGAGGAGGGAAAAGAGATGACGCATAGTATCTGGTTTTTAAGGGGTTACGATATTGGGCAGGCCGCTTTGAGGGCCTGCGCAGACAGGGAGAAGGGGCTGGGCAGACGGGGA
>JAGHRU010000214.1 GCA_018066225.1 Candidatus Equimonas enterica | reverse complement strand
CCTCCACCAAGACCTACAAAGACAAGTACGGCCACACTACGGGCACCAGCAGCACAAGATGATACTCCTCGCTTTCGACTCCTTCAAAGGCTGCCTCTCGGCGTATGAAGCATGTCGCGCAGCAGCCGATGCTATCGCCACCGTCATGCCTAAGGAGGAGGTGCGATGTCTGCCGATGAGCGATGGCGGTGAAGGACTGGTGGCGTGCGCTACAAGGTTGCTCACTTTACACCCCGTCACCTTTGACGCTCACGACCCGCTGATGCAGCCCATCACAGCAACATACGCCATCAGTGATGACGGCACAGCGGTGATGGAAATGGCAGCCACCAGCGGACTTACCCTCATACCACCACAGCACCGCGACCCACTGCGTGCCACCACATACGGCGTCGGCGAAATGTTGCTCCACGCCTACCATCACGGCGCAAAGCGCATCCTAATGGGTATTGGCGGTAGCGCCACTTGCGATGGCGGAAAAGGAATGATAGCCTGTCTGCAAGACCACAACGCCTTAGAGGCCCTACGCCACGACCTCCCTATCACTGTCTGCTGCGATGTAGATAATCCGCTCTATGGCCCACGCGGCGCGGCCTATGTCTTTGCGCCGCAAAAAGGCGCGACACCTGCACAAGTCATTACACTCGATAGACGCTTACGCGACTTCGCTCGCACGACAGAATCGCTCGGCCTATCACCAGCATTGGCCCAGCGGCCGGGAGCAGGCGCAGCCGGCGGCCTTGGCTATGGTCTCGCGGCTTATCTGGATGCCTCACTCGTCTCTGGCATAGAGGCGCTACTCTCCCTTGCTGACTTCGACAATTACGCCCAGCAGGCCACCCTCATCATCACGGGCGAAGGCCAGTCGGACCGACAAACGCTAATGGGCAAAGTGGCTTCGGGCGTTCTGCACCACGCTATGCCGTTGGGCGTACCCGTACATTTACTTTCTGGCAGCGTGGCCGACACCAATGCGCTTTGTGCCGCAGGCTTTGCGTCAGTACGCAGCATCAATGCAGGCGACACCCGTTCACTCACCACGCTTCTTCGTGCAGAAGTAGCAACAAGCAACCTTGCCAACAGCGTTGTGCGCTTACTACACGACCTACAACTCACTCCTCATCATGTCTAAAATCATTGTTCTTTCCGCACCATCGGGTTGCGGCAAATCTACACTCATCAACTACTTGATGACTTCTCACCCCGAACTCAACCTTCACTTCTCCATCAGTGCGACCTCACGTCCTCCACGCGGCACCGAGCAGCACGGCAAGGAATACTATTTCCTCACCCCTGAAGAATTTCGCCGCCGCATAGAGGCCGACGAGTTCGTAGAGTACTGCGAAGTCTATACCGACCGTTTCTACGGCACCCTGCGGAGCGAGGTTGATAGTCGCCTCTCGCGTGGCGAAAATGTCATCATGGATATCGACGTAGTAGGTGCTGCCAATGTCAAGCGTTGCTATGGCGAGCACGCCCTCACCATCTTTATCAAGCCACCGTCAGTACAGGCTTTGCGCCAACGACTGGAAAGCCGTGGCACCGACTCTCCCGAAGTCATCGACCAGCGTATAGACCGTGCAGAATACGAAATAGCCCAAGCCGAGCACTTCGATGCCATCGTGGTCAATGACGACCTCGCGACCGCCCAAAAGACACTGCTACAAGTCCTCAACCAGCGCCTATGAAAGTCTGTATCTTCGGCGGCTCTTTCAATCCTATCCACTGCGGACATCTCGCATTAGCCCGCACCGTGGTAGCGCAGCACCTTGCCGATGAAGTCTGGCTTATGGTGTCGCCACAAAACCCGCTCAAAGCAAACAACGACCTCTGGGACGAGACCTACCGCCTCGCCTTGGCACGATGCGCCACCGCCGACATTGACAGCGTTGTCGTCAGCGACTTTGAGTTTCACCTTCCCCGCCCCAGCTACACCTATGACACCCTCTGCGCGTTGCGTGCAGCCTATCCCCAGCACACCTTCACGCTGCTAACAGGCGCAGACAATTGGGCCATTTTCGATCGTTGGCGCGCCCACGAGGCTATACGCCGTGAGTTTGGGCTCATCATTTATCCGCGCCCCGATTACCCTATTGATACTGCGGCACTGCCCGAGCATGTCACCCTGCTTGATGCACCGCTTTACGCCATCAGCAGTACAACTATCCGCCAGCGGCTGTCACTAGGTGAAGACATCAGTACGATGGTACCCGCAAGTATTCTTCCTTTACTCCACAATCGCCGCGAATAACCTTCGTTTTTGCTATATACATATAGCATATAACGGCATCAATGAAGATTTATCACACTTTTCACGCTAAAAAATTTGCTCGTTTCACACAAAAGCCGTAATTTTGCATCGCTTTTCAAGATAATTATCGCGGAGTGGAGCAGTTGGTAGCTCGCCAGGCTCATAACCTGGAGGTCGCCCGTTCGAGTCGGACCTCCGCAACATTGACAGCAGACCACATTAGCGTGCGTCTGCTGTTTCTTATTTAATGAGGAAAAGCAAAAAAACAGAGAAAAACTTGGCCGTATCAAAAGAAAAGCGTAATTTTGCACCCGCAAATTCGCATAGGCGCATTGCATCCGTATCGCACGGTTGCCGACAGCGAAACATCACAACCCATACGAAAACATTCATTTTCTATTCACTTTAATAACAAACAACATGATGAATCAGTACGAAACCGTCTTCGTCCTTACTCCCGTTTTGTCTGACGATCAGATGAAGGAGACGGTCGAAAAGTTCAAAGGTATTCTCACGGCTCAAGGCGCTGAGATTATCAATGAAGAGAACTGGGGCCTCAAGAAGATGGCTTACCCCATCCAGAAAAAGTCCACCGGTTTCTACAATCTGCTGGAGTTCAAGGCTGAGCCCCAGGTAGTAGAGAAACTTGAAATTGGCTATCGCCGTGACGAACGCGTTATCCGTTTCATTACCGTTAAACTCGACAAGTACGCTGCTCAATATGCAGAGAAGCGTCGTCATGCAAAACAAAACAAGGAGGACTAAAATTATGGCACAGTCAGAAATTCGCTATCTCACCCCACCCAGTGTTGATGTAAAGAAGAAGAAGTACTGCCGTTTCAAGAAGAGCGGTATCAAGTACATTGATTACAAGGATCCTGAATTCCTCAAGAAGTTCCTCAACGAGCAAGGCAAAATCCTTCCTCGCCGCATTACTGGCACTTCTCTTAAGTATCAGCGTCGCGTGGCACAAGCTGTTAAGCGTGCTCGTCACCTTGCTTTGCTGCCCTTCGTGACCGACCTTTTTAACACGAAATAATAGGAGTTAAAGACATGGAAATCATTCTTAAAGAAAATATCGCAGGTCTCGGCTACAAGAATGAAGTCGTTACCGTAAAGGATGGCTATGGCCGCAACTTCCTTATTCCCCAAGGCAAAGCTGTCATTGCCAATAAGAGTTCTAAGAAGCACCTCGCCGAAATCTTGAAGCAGCAAGCCCACAAGATGGAGAAGATTAAGGCCGACGCACAGGCCTTCGCTGACAAGCTCAACGCTCTTGATCCCCTCAAGATTGAAGCAAAAGTCAGCAAGACGGGTGTCACCTATGGTAGCATCACCAGCGCTCATGTCGTAGCCGCCCTCAAGGAGTTGGGCTTTGACATCGACCGCAAGAGTATCGCAATGCGCGACGCCAAGGCTGTCGGCGAATACACCGCAACGGTGAAGATACACCGCGATGTAAATGCAGTTGTTCGCTTCAATGTCGTTTCCGACGAAGAACCCGAAGTGGAAGCCGCCCTTCCCGAGGAGCCCGCTGCTCCTGCCGTAGAAGAGGCTACCGCCGAAGTAGAAGAAGCACCTGCTGAAGAGGCAATCACTGCTGAAGCCTAACGCAGCATCGCAGCCGTCTAACTACGCTTTGAGATACTTCATCACGCTGTCTTACGACGGCACGGCATACCACGGTTGGCAGAAGCAACCCAATGCCAACAGCGTGCAAGAGACCTTGGAATGTGCGCTACGCAAGCTCATCCCTTCACTCTCTTCCACTACCGGTGCTGGCAGAACAGACACTGGCGTCCACGCCAAGTTGATGGTTGTCCACTTCGATAGTGAACAAGCGATTGATGCGCCGCAAATAGCCTTTCGCCTCAACCGCATTCTGCCACCCGACATAGCCGTACACGACATCAAGGCTGTCCGAGAAGATGCTCACGCCCGCTTCACAGCACAGGCTCGTACCTACCACTACTTTGTCTATACAGGCAAAGAGCCTTTTCTGCGGCACTACGCCATGCGCCTCCCCTATGAGCCCGACTACGCGCTTATGAACGAGGCAGCAAAGAAGTTGCTCCGCATTACGGACTTCACCTCCTTTGCCAAGATGCACACCGACACCAAGACAAACATTTGTCATGTCACGTATGCAGCATGGTCGCAAGAAACAGACGGAAGATGGCGTTTCACCATCACCGCCGACCGTTTTCTCCGCAATATGGTGCGCGCCATCGTAGGCACACTTCTCGATGTAGGACGCGGCAAAATCACAATGCAGCAGTTCGAGCAAATCATCTATGACAGAAATCGACAAGCCGCAGGTGATAGCGTAGAAGCCCAAGCCCTGTTTCTCGTGGACATCCAGTATCCCAAAGACATCTATCTAAGTTAATCACTCATCAACCTCCTTGTACAATCCACCTCGGACCAGCCAAGGAAAATACACAAAGCACAACCATGAAAAAAGGCATTCACCCCGAGAACTACCGTCCCGTTGTCTTCAAGGACATGAGTAATGGCGATATGTTCCTTTCCCGCTCTACCTGCAAGACCAACGACACCGTTGAGTTTGAAGGCGAGACCTATCCCGTGGTAAAACTCGAAATCTCCAGCACCTCTCACCCCTTCTATACTGGTAAGAGCAAGCTTGTTGATACCGCAGGCCGCGTAGATAAGTTCATGAGCCGCTACGCTCGCAGCAAGAAGCAGTAATATGCTAACGATGCCCTCCTTATGACAACATAAGGATATAGCAGTAATACCATCAAGAGGGTGTGCCATTCCCATTTGGCGCACCCTCTTTTTACGTTTGTATTCTCTGCAAATCCTCAAAGATTAGCCACAACGCCCAACAGCCTGTTCGCTACATTTCCCGCCATTTTGCTTGGCCGTGTCGTTAGAACTGCGTAACTTTGCGTCGCAAGCGACACTTTGTCGCCTTGTCCAAGACACTACTCGGCTTAATCTTTTGAGACGAAGCATAAGGACATGAAGATTTTAGCGTATAACATACACCGCTGCAATCAGGAGAAGATAGACTCCATCCTGCAAAGAGGTGCGGACATTATGGTCTTGCCAGAATGTGCGTGTCCTGATCAAGTCTGCCTACCCGAGGGCTACAAAATGATATGGGTAGGACAATATGATTTCAAAGGATTGGGAGTTATCTGGAAGAGTGCGGTAAAATGCGTGGTTGCGCCATGGGCAGACGAAGAGCATAAGTACATCATTCCTCTAATCGTCGATGACGAATGGCTGCTGCTTGCGGCATGGCCTACGATAGTACAAGGAATAAAGAAGACTTACCCACAAATCCTACTGGAGTGTCTGAAGGCTTACTCTGAACATATCAAAGAGATGCCAACGATGATAACAGGTGACTTCAACTGCTACATCGGACAGGGAGGCATAAGCAAGCAGACAGGCACCTTCGAGCAGTGCATTGAATACATGCGAGAACTTGGTTTGCACAGTGAGTACCACGAACGCACCCATGAAGAATTTGGGAAAGAAAGCGGATGCACATATCATCATCAGTTTAAGGATGATATGCCTTTCTTCATTGATTTCACATTCACGAATATTCCCCTCTTTGCCTATATGATAGGCGGTTGGGACAGGAATATGAGTGACCATTGTTCACAAATAATAGTCATATAATGGTTGGAAATACGCCTGAATATCTGGTGGAGGGAGTAGCTAACAACTATGGGATTGTTTTGGATTTATCATTAGCATATAATTTGCTTGACATGAATCCACTTGCTACGCCCGATGACTTGTATTATTATGCACAAAGTATGGAAACGGAAAAACCTTTGGCTGAAAATAATGTATTAAAAATACCACGAGGATATAATCTTTTTGACCCAAAAGAAGGAGGAATACTACCCACTTCTGAAGGTGATTATTTTATAATACTCCGTGAAGAGAGTACACTTCCATTAAGAAAGGATTTGAGGAATCTACCTTTAGTTCCAACTGTTAGTTTCAAAAAGAAATGCTATTCTTTAATTTACACAGGTATAAGTGTAAATTTAGCGCAAAGAGATTATAAAACACATTTTATGGGTAAGGCAAGGCGCTCAACTTTGCGTAAGTCTCTAGGAGCTATCTTGGGACTTGAATTGATTAAAGGACAAGATGGGAAGATAACATTGGCTTTAGATGATGAACAGAGGTTGACTAATTGGATGATAGATAATCTGTTGTTACTTTATAAAGAGAATCGTAATTCAGAATCAAAGGAAACGGAATATATTGAAATGTATAATCCTCCTTTGAATCTTAGTAAAAACCACAATGCTATAAACAGTGATTTCCGAGAAGAGCTATCTGCTCTCAGGAATAGAGAAGGAAAAGGAACTTCGATTATTCAAGATGGTGTAACTTCATCAAAAAAAAAGATTCATCCAGTCCTAAAGACTGCAATTATTGCTGTAGTTTCTTTTATACTTGGATACATGTTTTTTCTGTTATCTAAGTAGAATGTAATCATTCCCACTCTTCTTGATTGTAGCGAAGGTCGGTGTAAACGTCCGTAGCTACTTGGAAGAAAACACAGGCGCGGCCAGAAAGGAAAAGGCGGTCTATATCTTTGACTGAGATACGAGGGTCGAGGTAGATATGTTCTTACTTGACTCTCGTTTTCTCTGGTATGAAAATAGTCGCGCACGATGAATCCCCAAGACAAAGCCTCCACCCCGAAGCCCAACAAAAGATAGGTTTCGAAGTGGAGGCTTATGGAATTGACGGCGGGCTCTAATCGTGCAACGCTCCTATGATGTCGTGGATGTCCTCCACACCATGAGCGTCACACCACGCATTGATGCCGTCTATCACTTTCATCGTGACCGCAGGATCAAGGAAATTGGCCGTGCCTATCTCAACGGCTGTCGCACCACACATGAGAAATTCGATGGCGTCCTCGGCCGTACAAATGCCGCCGAGACCTACTATGGGGATATGAACGGCTTTGGCAACCTGCCACACCATACGCAAAGCCACAGGATTTACACAAGGGCCAGAGAGACCACCCGTGCCAATCGACAAGCGACTCTGCCGACGCTCTATATCAACACTCATGCCCATCAGCGTATTGATAAGCGAGACGGCATCGGCACCCTCGGCCTCTACGGCACGTGCTATATCGGTAATAGAGGTCACATTGGGTGAAAGTTTCACTATCAGCGTTTTATGATAAGCCTTGCGCACCGCTTTCACCACCGAAGCAGCCCCTTCGGTAGTCACGCCAAAGGCCATACCGCCATCACGCACATTGGGGCAAGAAATGTTGAGCTCGATAGCAGGAATATGCTCCAAGGCGGCGATACGCTCGGCGCATGCCGCATAATCTTCGGGCGAACTGCCGCTGACATTGACCAGCACGTTAGTGTCGTAATCGACCAAACGTGGATAGATGTGCCTGCAGAAATAATCCACCCCTTTGTTTTGCAGCCCGACACAGTTGAGCATACCTCCCGTCGTCTCTGCCATGCGGGGATAATCATTACCTTCACGCGGTCGGAGCGTAGTGCCCTTGACGATGAAACCGCCTAAGCGATTGAGATCTACGAAGTCCGCAAATTCATAACCGTAGCCGAAAGTGCCGCTGGCTGTCATCACGGGATTTTTCAGACTGAGTGCTCCTATATTTACAGCAAGTTGAGCCATAGTTCAGAGAAAGATTAGAGTTGCCAATTAAGTTGCTTAATATTGAAGACAGGCCCTTCGGTACAGACGCAGACATTGCCTTTGACTGTGTGCTCCACGCAGCAGAGACAGGCGCCGAGGCCGCAAGCCATCATGTTTTCGAGCGAGACCTCGCAGTCGATGTCATGAGCAGCAGCATAGCGCGCCACTGCCACCATCATCGGCTTGGGACCGCAAGCCGCGATATGGTCGAAACGCCGCTGAGCGAGTACCGTGTGCTGCGTGACGAAACCTCGTTCGCCCATAGACCCATATTCGGTAGTGATGCAGACCTCCCCGTACTTGCAAAACTCATCGTACTGCAAGATATCTACATCGCGACGGCCTCCCAAAAGGAAGGTTACTGTGTGGCCTTGCGCCGCAAGCGCAGCACCATAGCCCAGCATCGGTGCGAGGCCGACGCCACCACCGATGAGCAGCATCTGACGCCCAGCCTGCGCAGGCATGGTGAAGCCATTGCCAAGCGGGAACAAGCAGTCCAGCGTCTGGCCGACTTCACACTGTGCCAGCGCCTCAGTGCCTTCACCTATGATGTGTATCAAGAGCCACATCTGCTCTCGCTCCACATCCACGAAATGAATGGAAATAGGGCGTCGCAAGAATACCGACGAGGTATGCTCCGCCTTGAGTTGCACGAACTGGCCGGGACGTATCTCACGCAAGAGATTCGCCTCAACGTGCAAGGCCAGCACGACGTAATCGGCACGCAGAAAAGTTTTGCCCACAATGGGCAGACGGGAAACGTATTTCTTCATAATACAAATTATAGACTTGCAATACGCTACAAAGTTAGCAAGAAATCGCGAATAGCGCACCCAGCCTAACACGATAGTTGCGCATGAAACGGCGAAAAGCAAAAAAATCGGCGCTTTACTTGGCTGTGTCGGTGCAAAATTGTAACTTTGCGGTCGCTTTGGCGTAAAGCACCGCTTGGCACAACATTTGCAGAGAGTGCCTATGTCGCGCCCCAACGCAATATAGTCCAGGCGACACACTATTGCCTCACATTAGCAACAAACAAAAAATATTATACCCAATGAACGTAACGTTAGACAAGACCAGCGAAGTCGCTGCCGTCATCACCATTGAGATGCAAGCGGCCGACTATGAGAAGCAAGTAAAGCAATCCATCAATCAATATGCCAAAAAGGCACAAATGCCTGGCTTCCGTCCGGGCAAGGTGCCCGTAAGCCTCGTCAAGAAGATGTACGGCACACAAGTAAAAGCAGAGGAGGTCAATAAGCTCCTCCAGCAGACTTTGGTGGACTACATCAAGGAGCAGAAGTTGGAAGTCCTCGGCGAGCCTATGATCTGCAAGGACCAAGCACAACTCGACATCGAGACGAGCGACGACTTCACCTTCAAGTTTGACATTGCCCTTGCGCCTGCATTTAAGGCAGAGCTCACGGCAAAAGACAGCCTCCCCTACTACGACATCAAAGTCAGCAAGAAGGAAATCGACGACCAAGTGAAGTCGCACGCCAAGCAGTCTGGCCATCACGAAAACGTTGAGACCTATCAAGACGGCGACATCCTCCGCGGTGCTCTCGCCGAGCAAGACGCAGAAGCCAAGCCTATGGAGGGCGGCATACTCGTGGACAAAGCCAGCCTGATGCCCCAATACTTCGTAAGCGATGCGCAGAAGAAGATATTTGAGAAGGCCAAGGTGGGCGATGTCATCACCTTCAACGTCAGTCAGGCCTACGAAGGTCGCGACGCAGAAATAGCCGCTCTGCTCAAGATAGAAAAAGACCAAGTGGCCGACCACAAGGGCGATTTCACCTTCCAGGTAGAAGAAATCAGCCACTTCGTCGCAGCAGAAGTCAATCAAGAACTCTTCGATCGCGTATTTGGCGAGGGCAATGTCAAGAGCGAAGAAGAGTTCCGCTCACGCATCAAGGAGCAGATGCAGAAGATGCGCCAAGCCGACTCCGACTACAAGTTCCTGCTCGACCTGCGCAAATATACCGAAGACAAGGTAGGCGAACTCCAATTCCCCGAAGACCTCCTCAAGCGTTTCATGCAAGAGCAGAGCAAGGAGAAGGAAGAAATCAAGGACGAAGACTTCCAGAAGAGCCTCGCCGAACTCAAATGGCATCTCATCAAGGAGCAACTCGTCGCAGCCAACAACATCAATGTCAGCCAAGAGGATGTGCAGCAGCAGGCCCGCAATGCTACGCGCTACCAGTTTGCACAGTACGGCATCAACAACATCCCCGACGAATATCTGGAGCAGTATGCCGCCAAGATGTTGGAAGACCGCAACCAGACCAATGCTCTCGTGGAGCGTGCCATCGACGAGAAACTCACCGCAGCCCTCAAGAATGTGGTAAAGCTGGATCACAAGAGCATCTCTTTCGACGATTTCGCCAAGCTCTTTGAAGCTAAATAACAGTAAAAAAGACAACACACTAATAAGGGCTTAAAGGCGACAGCGTCTTTAGGTCCTTATTTGACTAAAATTACACTTCTCATTCCACGACTTATGACAACAGATTTTCAGAAGTACGCCACAAAGCATTTAGGGCTCAACTCCCAGACGCTCTCCGATGTCATCAGCACGCAGAACAGTTACCTCAACCCCAACATCATAGAGGAGCGCCAACTCAACGTGGCCGTTATGGACGTGTTCTCACGCCTCATGATGGACCGCATCATCTTCCTCGGTACAGCCATCAACGACGACACCGCCAATGTGCTCCAAGCCCAATTGCTCTATCTCGACAGCGTAGATCCGGGCAAGGACATCAATATCTACGTCAATAGCCCCGGCGGCAGTGTCTATGC